>JALVQQ010000126.1 GCA_027025395.1 Deltaproteobacteria bacterium
TTACCTTTACGGTTGAGGTGTCTGACTCCAGCCACCTAAGGAAGGTCATGTCAGGTATAAGAAAGGTTGACGGGGTTTTAAGGGTGGAGCGGACAAACTCAGGCTGAACGCCGGCGTTCCCTTGGCGGTTATGTCCGGCGCATCCAGGCCTGCCTCAAATCAGTTTTTCAAGTTTTGGGGCCATACAGCCGATAAACTGATCAAAACCTTCGTAATTCTCCGCACAGTTTCTGCACGCCCGCCATACGGGGGCAAAAAAAGGAACATGAAGGCTGTGCAAACCATTCATCCCGCGCACCTGAAGCCAGGAAGGGCTTGGGGAAAGCGGGAGCAGGCCGGGGCGAACGCAGAAAATATGTACGTTTCCTGTCCCTGCCTGATTATCATCAATTATCCAAGCCAAGGAAGGCCCGGCAATGAAAATTTCAAACTCCTCTGTCAGTATCCAGGCAAATACCTCTTCGATTGAAACAAACCAGACCAGTGAATCCCTGACCATGTGGAAAAAGGGCGGCAAGCACCATACCGTGCATGGTGACGGAAGCGGCAGGCTGGCGCATCAGGCTGAAATGCAGGCCGCGGTCCGTCAACAGGCGGTGCGGGTGACCCTCTCCAGCAGTGGAGCAGCAAAAAGCAGGGAGATTCAGGAAGCCCCTGAGATGCGTCCCGCTCCCATGGAAGACCTTAAACTTGACATCCTAAAGGCCATGATTGAAAAGCTCACCGGGAAAAAGATTGAAATCATGGATACCCGGGAGATATATGCCAACAGTGCTGCCAGGGAAGGGACAAGCGGCCAGGGGGAAGCGCCGCGGAACGGCCAGCAGCAGGATGGCCCTGACTTCGGAATGATCTACGAATTTCATGAATCCCACTACCAGTACCAGTCCCTGGATTTTTCAGCATCAGGAATCATAACCACGGCCGACGGGAAAGAGGTGGAATTTTCATTGAATCTCAGCATGAGCCGTGAATTCTACTCGGAACACAACATTGAACTCAGGGCGGGAGAGGCGCTTAAAGACCCTCTTGCCGTAAACTTTTCCGGAACCGCGGCCGAACTTTCCGACACCTCCTTTGAATTTGACATTGATGCCGACGGAACCATGGAAAATATATCATTTCTCAGGCCAGGTTCCGGCTTCCTTGCCCTTGACAAAAATGGAGACGACAAAATAAACGACGGAAGTGAACTTTTTGGCGCTCTTACCGGAGACGGATTTGAAGAGCTTGCCGAGTTTGATCAGGACGGAAACGGCTTTATTGACGAAAATGACGCTGTTTTCAGCAAGTTGAAGATATGGCAAAAGGGCAGTGACGGCACTGACAGGCTGATAGCGCTGGGGCGCGCTGGTGTGGGAGCAATATATCTCGGCAAGGCAGCGTCCCCGTTTGACATAAGGGATGCAAGCAACGAACTTGCGGGACGCATCAGATCAACAGGTTTTTTCCTCAGGGAAGATGGTTCGGCCGGCACAGTGCAGCAGATTGACCTGGTGGTTTAAGGGAGACAGGGAGCCGGCACAATGCAAAAAACAGGTCATGCAGGGCCAAACCGGCATACCGGCGAAAAACGCAACCCCGTTCCGATTGCATCACTGCTTTCAGGGCTTTCCTCAGGCCCGAAGTGGCAGAGACGTTTTGAACGCGGCATCCTGTGGCGGGAGTGGCCCCAAATCGCAGGCGACGCCATTTCTGACCACGCATGGCCTCTCAAGTTCGTGGAGGGCGATGTGCTGGTTGTAACAGTGTCTGATACAATCTGGATGCAGCAGCTGTATTTGCAGAAACTCATGCTCATTGATGCCGTCAATGCCCGTCTCTCCCCCGAATCGTGCATACGGGATATCAGGTTTGAGCTTGGGAACCTTGAAGAAACCATGCGTTCCACGCGGTCTTCCCGGGTCAGGCGGAAGGAAACCGGCAAAACGGCCAGGCAGCGCTGTTCAGGGTCTGAACCACCTCCTGAGCTGGTCAAGCAGGCCGAGGCGCTCACCGGCCATGTAAAAGACCAGGAACTTAAAAAGATTCTGAAACGTATTTACCTGAAGAGTCGCAAAGCGTCTGGCAATGCATCCGCGCAAAAAACGCAGCCCCCCGCCCCGGTCAAACCCTGGGGATCCTGATCGCTCTCATATATCATCTTTATCCATGACGGCCTCACGCCGCGGTCCCCATCCCCTGATTATATACATGACAGGCAACCCGCCTGTCGTGCCCCCTGGTTCTTAACTCCGGAGCCACCTCCCTGCATACCGGCATTGCCACTGAACACCTGTCCTGGAAGGCGCAGCCGGGGGGCAGGGCATCAAGAGGCGGGACATTGCCTGGAATTGAACTGAGCCGCTTTCCGCGGCTGCCAGAGACGGAGTAAGGCACCGAGGCAAGCAGCCCTTCAGTGTAGGGATGAAGAGGCTTGTCGAAAAGGGCTTCAACCGGCGCTTCTTCAACAATCCTGCCCGCATACATAATAAGAACCTTTTTTGCTATCTGGGCCACCACGCCAAGATTGTGCGTCACCAGCAGGAGGCCGAGGCCGCGTTCCTTCTGTAGCGAAGACAGCAGCTTTAGTATCTGCGCCTGTATGGTTACGTCAAGGGCGGTGGTAGGCTCATCAGCAATCAGCAGGGCAGGATCACAGGACAGCGCTATTGCAATCATTGCCCTCTGCCTCAGACCGCCTGATAGCTGGTGAGGATATGAAGCAGCCGCCGCTTCCGGATCTGGCATCCCAACCTGTGCAAGGACATGCCTTACCCTTTTTTCCACCTCATCACCGGGAAGATCAAGGTGAATCTTCATGGCCTCCCCAACCTGGAAGCCGATTGTAAAGACCGGATTAAGTGCTGTCATTGGCTCCTGAAACACCATGCCGATACGGGAGCCCCGCACCTTGCGCGCCTTTTCCTCTTCAATTATTGACTGACCCTGGAAGAGTATATCACCTTCGGAAATCCGGAACAGCGGCGTTGCCAGCAATCCCATTACAGACAGGGAGGTAAGGCTCTTGCCGCATCCGGACTCGCCCACCAGGCAGACACTCTCTCCAGGGGCTACGGTAAAGGAAACATTGCTTACCAGTGTTGAATAGCGCCTTTTCCTGCCATGCTCACGGATCTGGATGGAAATGTTCTCTACTGAAAGGAGGTGATGGTGCTCTGTCATTTTATCAATTGCCCGCACACAGGGCCGCGGAGCCCATTTGCTGCGATCAAGCTGTCCGCCAATGGCGGCAAACACAAAAGGGCCGCACCTTCAAGAAAAGGATGCGGCCCCTGCCCTGGTATATATAAACGCCCTGAAACAGCAATTCAGGAACGGTCCTTGATCAGCAGCGTGGCAGGATCAAGGACCAGCGATAGCTTGCCGGTTCCTGACGCTCCCTTCAGGAGATTCACGTTTATCTCCCTGCCGTCTGACTTAAGGCCTATAAGTGTTTCAAATAGGTCTTCAACGCCTGCTATGGTGGCGGGCACACCGCTTTCGACATCCTCGTCGGACCGGACCTTGACTGCAAACCATACAGGGAAACCCTGCTCCTTTGCGACCAGTTTCAGCTCGCTCAGGGGCTCACGCACGCTTTCATCAAATGGCAGGCCGTCTATCATGACCATCTGGGGGAAAAAGATTCCCTGTTCCACAAGGTCATTCAACCTCTCCTCAAGCCGTCCCACCGTAAACCCTTCCACATTGAAGGTCATGACAAAACGGTGAGGCAGGATTGTCTCCCACAGTTCGCCGGTATTCTTTATCCCGTACTGCTCTGCGATGTTGTGAAAAACCTCTTCGTACCACAGACAGACCTTGCGCACAGGCTGGTCAAGGCTTATGTGCAGCACATTTTTGTGTCTGAGCAGGCTGTCCAGGGCAAGCTGGACCAGAAAGGATGTCTTTCCAACTCCGGCCTTGGCAAGGATTGCGCCGAATTCTCCTTCGGCAATCGTCTTTTCACCGTCGCCACCGATAAGACGCAGGGGATTTCGCAGAATCAGATCATTTTTCAGCATATGTATGGACCTCTCCCGGAGATATATAACCGTAGCCCCTCTCTTCAAGGGGCGTTTTGTGGTTGCTGTGTTGAGCATATTTAACAGTTTGAAAAGGAAACAGACACATGATCATGCAGCTTTCTTCTTCTCTTCCTGGGCCTTTTTGATCAGTTCCTCGGCAATGGATTTGGGAACCTGCCTGTATGTGGAAAACTCCATTGTAAACTGCGCCTTGCCCTGGGTTCCGGACCTCAGGTCAGTGGAGTAACCGAACATCTCTGAAAGCGGGACCTCTGCTTCAATCACACACATATCCCCTTCATCCTGACTTCCAAGTATCATTCCTCTCCGCTGGTTAAGGGAGCCCATGACAGCGCCCTGAAATTCCGTGGGCGTCTCCACGGCCACTTTCATGATTGGCTCCAGAATGATGGGCTTGGCCTTGCTGAACCCCTCGCGGAATGCGCCCCGGGCCGCAGCCTGGAAAGCCATATCAGACGAATCAACCGAGTGGGCGGCGCCATCATTGATAACCACCCTGATACCGGTCACAGGAAACCCCAGCAGCGTGCCCTTCTCCATGCTGGCCCTGAAGCCCTTTTCACATGATGAGATAAATTCAGTGGGAATCGCGCCGCCTACGATATTGTTTACAAATTCAAACTCGCCCTCATCGTAAGGCTCCATATATCCTGCAACGCGCCCGAACTGGCCCGAACCGCCTGTCTGTTTCTTGTGAGTATAGTTGAACTCGGCCTTGCGGCTGATTGTCTCCCTGTATGCCACCTGCGGAGCACCGGATGTAACCGCGGCATTATATTCGCGCCTCATGCGCTCTATATAAACTTCCAGGTGCAGCTCACCCATTCCGGAAATAATGGTGTCACCGGTTTCATGATCGACATGCACCCTGAAAGTGGGATCTTCCTTGCTGAACCGCGACAGCGCCTTTGACATGTTCTGCTGGGCCTTGTTGTCCTCGGGCACAATGGCCAGGGATATGACTGGCTCGGGAACATGCATTGAGGTCATGCTGTAGCGAATGTCCGGTGAGCAGAATGTATCTCCGGATGCACAGTCAATACCGAAAAGGGCGCCGATATAACCTGCGGGTATCGCCTCTATATCTTCCATCTGGTCGGCGTGCATGCGCACGACACGTCCAACCTTTACCTTGCGGCCCGTGCGGGAGTTGACGATGGTATCGCCCTTTCTGAGCGTGCCCTGATAGACCCTGATATATGTAAGCTGCCCATAGCGTCCCTCCTCGAGCTTAAAGGCAAGGGCGACAAGGGGGGCGTCAGGATCGGTCTTCAGCACCACCTCCTTCTCCTCATTATCCATGTCCAGCGCCTTGTTCTCGATTTCGGCAGGATGCGGCAGGTAACGGGTAACCGCATCCAGCAGCGGCTGGACACCTGTATTCTTGTAAGCCGACCCTACAAATACAGGGGTAATCCCGCGCTCAAGGGTCCCGATCCGAATTGCCTCTATCAGAAGGTCCTCGGGCACATCTCCTTCAAGCGCTGCCTCCATAAGCTCTTCAGAAAACATGGAAGCGGCGTCCAGAAGCTCTTCGCGCCTTGCCTCGGCCTCATCCCTGAGTTCATCCGGTATCTCATCCACGCGCAGCTGCTCGCCCTGATTGCCTTCAAAATAGATTGCCTTCATGGATACCAGGTCAACCACTCCCTTGAAATTGTTTTCAAGGCCTATGGGAACCTGCATGGCCACGGCGTTGTGCTTGAGCTTTTCCCTTAACTGTTCAATAACCTTCATGGGATTGGCGCCGCTGCGGTCACACTTGTTGATGAATGCCACACAGGGTACCTTGTAACGGGCCATCTGCCTGTCAACCGTTATGGACTGTGACTGCACTCCGCCCACGGAGCAAAGCACCAGGACGCCTCCGTCCAGCACCCTCAACGCCCGTTCTACCTCAATTGTAAAATCCACGTGACCAGGGGTATCGATGATGTTGATTTCATGGTCATCCCACTCACAGTAGGTGGCGGCGGACGTAATGGTAATACCGCGCTCCTTTTCAAGCTCCATGAAATCCATGGTGGCTCCCACGCCATCCTTGCCCTTGACATCGTGAATGGCATGGATACGCTGTGTATAGAAGAGGATACGCTCCGTTAGCGTTGTCTTGCCCGCATCAATATGTGCACTGATTCCAATATTGCGGACCTTTGCTGGATCTTTCTTCATGTCTCAACACCTCGAGAGAATAAAATATATATACTTTAGCCGCGAACGCGCAAAAACACCCTGCCGGCGCCATTTTGCCACGCAAGCTTTTTAAAAAAACCGATTCTGTTTATTCCGGATTATTGCTTATATCGACTGGGGCTGCTTCCTGACAGGCCTTTATCCTGGAAGGACTACGCCGTTCAAGACGGTTTCAAAAATTTTGACCCCCGGAACCGCTCAGGGTTCGCACTAAATAATGGAGAGGTTAAAGATTGTCAAGCTAAATTTCCACATGGTCCTGATATTTTCAGCCTCACACAGCACACATACGTTCAGCCATTGCGGTTTTGAATCTCTCTGAACCAGGCCACGGTCTCTTCAAGCCCGGCATCCAGGGTGTGGGGAGGGGTCCAGCCAAGCAGTTCCCTGGCAGCCGATGAGTCAACCTCCAGAAAATCAAAAAGGCGATCCGCAATTCCGCCCATCCCGGCGACAAGAGCCGCCCCGCGCATCAGCGCCCTGGGCACGCTAAACAGGCGAGTGTGCCTGCCCAGCAGCACTGCCAGCCTGCCAAGAAGCTCCGAGGTCGAAACGGCTTCCTTGTCAGCCACGGTAAATACCCTGCCAGCTGCCCCGGGATGGTTTATGCAGCACCAGATGAAATCAGTCAGATTGTCCACATATATAAGGCTCCTCCTGTTATCAATGCCTCCCAAGGGAAGCAGGCACCCCGTATCGGCAAGCCTGATAAGCCTTAAAAAATTTCCCTTCACCCCCGGGCCGTAAACAAGAGGAGGACGGATTATCACAGCATCCATGCCACCTGCCCGGTGAACTGCCATCAGGCGCTGCTCGGCCTTCCACTTCGAAACCGCATAGGGAGAACTGGGCAATGGAGGATCTTCAGGAGAAAATCCTGAGGCACTACCGGGGCCATGAAAAACTGCTTCGCTGTGCTCTCCATTAACCTTGATGGTACTGACAAAGACAAACCTCCTGACCCCGAGACGCGCGGCCTCGCCCGCAAGGCGCCACGTGCCTTGTGTGTTGACCCTGAACAGGGCATTCTCCTCGGCGGAGGAACCCTTGCCGGCCATGTTCATGGCGGCAAGATGTATCACACAATCCACTCCCTGAAGGGCCTGTTCCCAGGATGTATCCTCCCCTATGCTTTCCACCCGCACATATTCCCCTCCTGGAAGCGGCGGCAGGCAGCCGCCTGAAGAGCGAACCACCCCGCGTACCTTAACCCCCATGTCGGCCAGGAAGGCACAGAGATGGCTTCCTATGAACCCGGATGCCCCGGTAACCAGGATTATGCCGCCTCGCCGCGTCAAGCTCGTCCCCTTTTTCTCATGCAGCAGAATTCATCCGTCAGGTTTCTCCAATAAGTCACTGATAATATCACACAGTCGCTTTGCCATCACCGGCAGACTGAATTTTTTTCGGAATATGGCCTGTTTTGCCCAGGACAAAACCGTACTCCGGCCCTGAAAGAAGAGCGGCCGCCGCATCTTGCCTCTCTTCAGTGAAAGAGGCCGCTGGTTCTACCGGAAAACACACTGCCTGCGCTGTTGCGCCACCCTTGGCCGCAACAGTGCGGATATTGCGCCTGGCATTGCAAATTTTACAGTGCGCACGATGGCTACCTGGCTGATACTGAAAAATGGCAGGGGCAGATGGATCCTCAGCAGGTGCTGTACCGTTACACGCCCCGCAAACTTGCGGAGCGCCACGGGACGAGCTTTGCCATAATCCCTTTATAAGCCATTTGGCCTAATCAAATCTAATCAACATTCCGATTTTATATATAACACTGAAACAACTTTTCCAGCAGCGCCTTCATGGTCCTGCCTGCACGAATAATTAAGATCATACTTGCAGTATTGGCCGTTGGTTTTATGATGTCAGTTTACCGGACATACTGACATAATGACTGAAATAACTGAACGGCTTGGTCAGAAATACCGCGCGAGAGCCAAGCATCTCTTTCTCACGCGCATGCACACCATGTTTTTGTGAGCCCGAAATGCGCAAACCAGCTTTTAAACCCAGTATCCACGTAATGGCACCGCTCGGGTCCCTGATACTGCTCTCAATGATCCTTGCGGTGGTGATATTAACCACCAGGCAGATTGTTTATCCCATGCTGCTGAAGGAGCACAATGAAAGAATCCAGGACATGGGCGATCGGGTGGTGACAAAAATAGGCAGTATGCTTTCGCGAACCGAGACCCTGGCCCTGTCCATATCATATACCGCCATGAATCTGATCCCTGACATAAAGGCAATTGCAAATGCAGTGCCTTCAATACTGGACATTGAGGATTTCAGATCCATTGTGGCAGGAGGGGGAGTATGGCCCGAGCCCTACGTTTTTGATCCTGAAAAGGAGCTGTTCAGCATGTTCTGGGGCAGGAACCTGCAAGGAAAGCTCATTTTTTATGACAACTACAACCAGCCCCAAGGGCCCGGATATCACCATGAAGAGTGGTATGTCCCGGCGCGCTATCTCCCGAAAGACCATGCATACTGGTCCAGGGCGTCTGTGGATCCCTATTCACACCAGTCCATGATTACCTGTACCGCGCCAATGTGGCGTGGCAGTGACTTTCTCGGTGCCGCAACGGTTGATCTCAAGCTTGGAGGCCTGAGGAAGATGTTTCAGCATGCCTCCAAGGACATGAACGGCTACATTTTTGCCGTTGACAGGAACAACCGTTTCATTGTCTTTCCCAAGAGGGCCCTGGTTGCGATACCTGACAAGGATAACACAGGATCAAATGCCATTAAAATTATGACCGCCACGCAGCTTGGAGAAAAGGCCCCGGAATTCAGGCCCATCGCGGACAGCCTTGAGGAAATTAACTGGGATATTGTCAGGCTTGCCAGGACAGAACCAGGCTATGATTCTGATATCGTATCAAAAATAGCATCCGAATCATACCAGATAGATATTGATGACGCCCAGCTTATCACCGCCATAATGACCGATCCGTTCAGACGGATCACTCGCACATCCAACTGTCTTAAAACCCTCCATCTCAAAAACGACGTCATTCTGCACTCACCGGCCATAGCTGCCATATTCCATACGCCCGGAACCTACTGGAAAATAGTTGTGGTTGTTCCCGAGAAGACCATGTTCGGGGCAGTCAGCCAGATAACCAACAGGATAATGTTGTGGCTCATGGGGCTTATTACCCTGATTTTCCTCATGGCCTGCCTGATAAGGCAGCGTTATCTCATACGGCCCCTCAGGACCATGACCCAGCAGCTCAAGAAAATGGATCAGGATTCCCATGACCTTGGCATGGAACTTGACGTGCCTGACGTCAGGGAACTTGGAGAACTGGCTCGCTGCTTCAACAAACGCACCGAGGCGCTTCGAAACAGCGAGGAAAAGTACCGCACCATATTCAACAGGGCAGGCGAAGGCATTTCCATGTCTGACATAGATGGCAACTTCATTGCGGTCAACCCGAAATTTGCCGAGATCTTCGGATATGACTCTCCTGACGAGCTGGTCAGCACTATAAAAACCATGGACATTTACGTAAATCTTGAGGACCGGAAACGTATAATGAAGGAACTCAGGCATGGCCGGGGCCAGGTCCAGACCGAAATATGGGCAAAAAAGAAGGATGGCTCCAAGATTCTCGTCAAACTCAATATCGGCGCCGTCAGGGACAGGGATGGCAATATCAAGTACCTGGTTGCAATGCTTAAGGACATCACCAGGAGCAGGCAGATCGAGGAAGAACTCAGGCATGCGCAAAAAATGGAGGTGGTCGGAACCATCGCCGGAGACATAGCCCACGAGTTCAACAATATACTTACAGCCATATCGGGGTATAACGAACTTGCACAGATGAAGGCAGCTGGAGACCCGGTTCTGGCGGAATACCACTCCCAGATTGCAGTTGCCGCCCGGAGGGCAAAGGACCTTGTCCAGCAGATCCTTGCCTTCAGCAGGGACAGAGAGCGGGATACACACCCGCTTGACATAAGCATAATAGTCAACAAGGCGCTTAAACTTCTGCGTTCCACCATCCCGGCAAGCATTGAAATAGTCAAGGATATACATCCTACCGGCAAGGTCATGGCTGACCCCACCGGCATCCACCAGGTGGTCATGAACCTCTGCACCAACGCCTGCCGGGCAATGGAGCCGGGCCCTGGAACCCTTGAAGTACGCCTCCATGAATTCGCGCCTGACAGCATGCTCGCCGCCCGCAAGAATATCCAGCAGCGCACCTACGCGCTGATTGAAGTGCGGGATACCGGGCCCGGCGTCAAAGAGGATAAGGGGCTTGACCTTGCAATGGTTCATGAAATAGTCCAGGCATGTAATGGACACATGGAGATGGAAAACCGCAGGGGAGAGGGTTCTGTGTCCAGTGTGTACCTCCCGGTAATAGATGAGCTGGGCCAGGACAGGATCAGTGACGTGCGTACTGGACAGCCCGCGGACGTTCACATGGGAAACGGCGAACATGTAATGTTTGTGGATGATGAAGAGATGATCGCCACACTGTCTGGCTTCCTGCTTGAAGACGCCGGCTACAGGGTGCAAGTCTTCCAGGACAGCCGTGCGGCCCTTAACCGTCTGAAGCAGGACCCGGAATCATGGGATGCAATAATTACGGACATGACCACTCCTGGCATAAAGGGGGAACAGCTTATCGCCGAGGCCAAAAGGCTTAACCCCTCCATTGTCACCATACTTTACACTGGCTATAGTGAAGTTCTGAGTACTGAAAAAATGACCCGGGCAAAACCCGACGCCTTTTTACAGAAACCAGTGCCGCGGGAAGAACTTCTGCGTGTGCTTGGCGATCTTATCAAGGGCAGGAAACGGCAATAATGCAGGATCATGACCGCTTCTTCCTGTCCGGCATCACCATTTAAGGATACATGTCCCAAAACGCCACGGCCATGCAAGACATGGACATAGATCTCTTTCTCTCAACCCTCAAGAAGGAGGTGGCAAGCTACAGGACGCCGATTGTAGATCTCGTGGAAGCCCAGACACGGGACCCGTTCAAGGTGTTGGTTGCAACAATCATTTCTGCCCGCACCAAGGACGAAGTTACGGCGGATGTGTGCAAACGGCTGTTTGAAAAGGTTCATTTGCCGGAAGATCTCGCATCTCTTGAAGTTGAAGAAATTGAAAGGCTGATCTATCCGGCTGGTTTCTACCGCAACAAGGCAAAATATCTCAAGGCGCTGCCTGAAAAGCTTTTCACTCTTTTCGGCGGAACGGTTCCCGACTCGGTTGAGGAGCTGTTGAAGCTTCCCGGTGTGGGCAGAAAGACGGCAAACCTGGTTGTCACCGTCGCCTTTGGCAAACCAGCGGTCTGCGTGGATACCCACGTGCACCGCATCATGAATATCTGGGGGTATGTCAACACCAGGACACCGGAACAGACCGAAATGGAGCTCAGGAAAAGGCTGCCCCAAAAATGGTGGCTGACCTTCAACTCCATACTTGTCGCCTTTGGACAGGGAACTTGCAGGCCTGTGGCCCCCAGGTGTTACCAGTGTCCTTTGGAGAAACACTGCCCACAAATCGGAGTCAAGCCTGGCAGGGCTCCCAAAAGACCCCGTCGAGGAGACGGAGAGGCAATGCGTTTCATCTCGTGGAATGTAAACGGGCTCAGGGCCGCGGTTTCAAAGGGGTTCCTCGAGTCATTCGCAGAGCTTGACGCAGACATTGTCGCCCTCCAGGAAATCAGGGCAAGGGCCGAACAGCTTGACCCGAAGGTACGGAACATTCCAGGCTACCACAGCTGGTTCCACAGTGCGGAGAAAAAGGGATATTCAGGAGTCGCCGTCTATTCCAGGCTCGATCCCTTGAAGGTGACTACAGGCATGGGTGAAAACGGCCCGGATCCTGAAGGCAGGGTAATCACCCTTGAATTCCCGGACTTCTTTTTCGTAAACATCTACTTTCCAAATGCCGGAAGAGGTCTTGCAAGGCTGGACTACAAGCTGGAATTTAACAGGAATCTCCTGGAATACCTGAAGGCGCTGAAAGAGAAGAAGGGTGTGGTGGCATGCGGAGATTTTAATGTTGCCCACACCCCCATTGACCTGGCAAACCCGGATTCAAACGAAGGTAACGCCGGTTACACCCCGGAAGAGCGCGCATGGATGGACACCTTTCTGGAGGCAGGTTTTACAGATACATTCAGGATGTTCAACAGCGAGGGAGGCCATTATACCTGGTGGAGTTACCGGTTCAATGCAAGGTCGCGCAACATTGGATGGCGCATTGATTATTTCTGCGTGGACAGCAAGAGCAGGAACAGGGTCGCCGGGGCTGCAATTCTGGACCATGTTACCGGCTCTGATCACTGCCCGGTTGAGCTATTGTTCAAAAAAACAGGATGACGGCACAACTCCCGGACGCAGATTCCAGGGCAAATCGCAGCTACACCTGATGATCAAGCCCTTTGGCGGTCTCCCTGGCAAGCACTCCCGAAAGCCCCACAAGGCCTATCAGATTGGGGATTGCCATTGCTCCGTTCATGGTATCTGAAAAATCCCACACAAAACCTACCTTCTGGAAAGCTCCCAGGGCAATCACCGCGCAGAACACATACCTGTAGGGTGTACGCGCCCTTATCCCCAGTATATATTCAATGCATTCCTCCCCGTAGTAGGCCCAGCCTATCATTGTGGAGTAGGCGAACACTGCGAGGCCAAGGGTTACGATAATATTGCCGGCCCCTGGCAGGGCTGTTTCAAAGGCAAGACTTGTCAGGGCGCTCGATGTCTTGCCGCTTGTCCATGCCCCTGTGGAAAGGATAACAAGCGCTGTCATGGAGCATACAACCAGCGTATCGAAAAAGACGCCGGTCATTGCAATGAGTCCCTGGCGAACGGGATCGTCTGTCCTGGCCGCGGCATGTGCTATGGGAGCGCTGCCAAGCCCGGCTTCGTTGGAAAACACCCCCCTTGCGACTCCAAAACGGATTGCCGAGGCCACGGCCGCTCCGGCAAAACCGCCTGTTGCCGCAGCAGGAGTAAAGGCATGGGTGAAGACAAGTTCCAGGGCATGGGGAATTGCGTCGTAGTTAATCACAAGGATCAACAATGCAGCAGACACGTAACATATACCCATTACCGGGACTATTTTTTCGGTTACCCTTCCGATTCTCTTTATGCCGCCAATAATTACGATCCCTGTCATGAGGGCCATGACAAGGCCAGTGGCCAGAGGAGGAACTCCCCATGTATGATCGAGCGCCACGGCAACGGAATTGGACTGCACCATGCTTCCTATCCCAAAGGCTGCAATGCACCCCATGAGCGCAAAGAGCCATCCCAGCCAGCGCAGGCCCAGCCCGTCGGCTATATAGCGCATTGGGCCTCCCTGCATGGTGCCATCGGGAAGCATGTGCCTGAATTTTACCGCCAGTACGGCCTCGGCAAATTTTGTGGCCATACCGAACACGGCGCAGATCCACATCCAGAATACCGCGCCGGGCCCTCCAAGAAAAATGGCCGTCGCGACCCCTGCTATGTTGCCGGTCCCTATGGTTGCCGAAAGCGCGGTGGTAAGCGCCTGAAGCGGAGTTATATCCCCCTGGAGCGACTCATCCCCGGGCCTGTTTTCAGAAGTGAAAACAAGCCTGAGCGCATGGGGCAGCCTGGTAAACTGTATGCCCCTGAGCCTCACGGTGAGGTACACGCCGGTACCCACAAGAAATGCCAGCATGTATGGCCCCCATACAAAGCTGTTCACCACGGACATAATGCCTGAAACTGTCACTTTCTCCTCCTGAAATTGCATTCAGCATGCGGAATCTTTCGGCCCGGACACAGGACTCCGCGTCGTTGTCAGCTGCTGCCTGGCACAAGAACCGCGGCTCCGCGCAGCCTGCCATTACGCATCTCATCCACCGCCCTGTTGGCATCATGAAGCGCAAACTCGGTAACGCTGGTTTCAATATGGCAACTGGAGGCAAGTTTCATAAACTCCACACCGTCACGCCGGGTCAGATTGGCCACTGAAACCAGCTCTTTTTCCAACCACAGGTCAGCATAGGGGAAACCGGGTATATCACTCATGTAAATTCCAGCGCACACCACCCGGCCGCCCCTGTCCACGGCCCGCAACGCAGCGGGCACAAGCCCTCCCGCAGGCGCAAAGATTATTGCCGCGTCAAGGGGCCTCGGAGGCATATCGCCGGAGCCTCCGGTCCACACGGCACCGAGGCTCCGGGCAAATTCCTGTTTCCCTGTATCACCGTCCCTTGTGAAGGCGTACACCTCACGCCCCTGGAACACGCATACCTGGCAGATAATGTGCGCGGCGGCGCCAAAGCCGTAGAGTCCGACTCTGCGGCCATTTCCGGCCTTTTCAAGGGAACGGAACCCGATAAGGCCTGCGCAGAGAAGAGGCGCTGCCCTGGCGGCGCTGTATCTGTCCGGAATATGGAAAACATACCCGGCCTCCGCCACCACGAAATCAGCAAAGCCGCCGTCCAGTGAATAGCCGGTAAACTTCGCATTTTCACAAAGATTCTCCCTGCCTGATCCGCAGTAGCGGCAGGCGCCGCAGGTATGACCAAGCCACGGAATGCCCACCAGGTCACCCCTGTTGAAACCGGAAACTCCGGGGCCGACACGCTCCACCCGGCCAGCAACCTCATGACCGGGAATAACGGGCAGCCTGGGGACAGCCAGCTCTCCATCAATAATGTGCAGATCCGTCCTGCATACTCCGCATGCCTCCACCCTGACCAGTACCTCGCCGGCCCCGGGAACGGGCACCGGCACATCCCTCCTCAGGACCAGCGGCCTGCGCTGCTTCTCAAGCACCATGGCATTCATGAATTCTCTCACGGCATCCTCCTTAATCTGTCCTGAAACAACAGCGGCAGGCTGTATCAGAAGGACTGATCCAGGCCGGCATCAGAGGCATCAAAGGCATGGGGGATATGTTCAATTTCAGAACTTCCGTCAGGCCTGAACAACACGGCGATGACGTCAAAACGTACGGAATGGTTGTCATATCCGCCACGTTCAAGAAACCACATGGCGGCCTTGACTATTTTCTGCTGCTTTCTTCTGCCCACGGCCTCCTGGGGCAGACCGTACCCCGCGCTTCTGCGGGACTTCACCTCCACAAACACCAGTTCGCCGGCCTGTTCGAATATGAGGTCGATCTCCCCGCCAGGCACCCTGTAATTCCTTGCAACCAGCCCGTAACCACGGCTTTCATAAAATCTCCTGGCCACCTCCTCGCCGTCCCGGCCAGTCTGCATGCTGGAACCTGACTTTGCCATATTTTGCATGCCAAGCACAATTGACAGAGCCGTGTTACAACAGCTCCCTTACCCTCCGGAAGGTCTTGCGGTGGACAGGCGACGGGCCATGACGGCGCAGCGCCTCAAGATGGACAGCGGTGGCATAACCCTTGTGCCTGTCAAATTCATACTGCGGATATTTTGCGTGGAGCTCCTTCATGAACTCATCCCTGAACACCTTTGCAATAACAGAAGCTGCGGCAATTGAAAAGGATCGGGAATCTCCCCTGATCACTGTCTTCTGGGGTATTGACACGGGAACGGGCTGATTGCCGTCAACCAGGAGGGCTTCGGGCCTTACATCCAGGCCGTTTACAGCCATGGCCATGGCCTTGAGGCTTGCCTGAAGAATATTTGTTCTGTCTATCTCCCGTGGAGAAACCGAGGCAATGGAAAAAGAAAGAGCCTGGCGCTCAATCTCGGGCACCAGGCTCTTTCGCTGTTGATGGGTAAGTTTTTTGGAATCCGTGAGACCGGGCAGGCTGAATTCCCGGGGCAGCATAACCGCCGCGGCCACCACCGGGCCCGCCAGGCAGCCGCGTCCTACTTCATCCGTGCCCGCTACCAGAGCATAGCCCTG
>JALVQQ010000127.1 GCA_027025395.1 Deltaproteobacteria bacterium
GCGTATTCCTCATGCATTCATTCTATTTTTTATCCTAAAATCGGATAGATATCTATAATGATTATTTATTTATACGTACTGACATGCCAAATTTTAAATTAGCCCGCTGAACCGGCATAAAAAAGTACATATTTTTCCACAATACATCTACCTAAAGAATCTCCCAAATACGATTTTTATTGAAAAAACAATCTGTACTTGATTAAATTCGACAATAATACTAAAATTCGGACACATTTTTAATCCTTCATGAATCATTTTATACGTCTTTTAGTTGTTCATGAGCAAGACTATCTTCAATATGCTAATAAAAAATCTTCAATCTATAACCTGACAGGAAAGTTCGATTACGAACGAAATAATTCTTTATACACCAAAACGCAACTATGAGCAAGATCCAAAAGCCCCGGCTTCTCGACCAGGTTAGAGAAGCAATACGTATAAGACATTACAGTTACAGAACCGAACAGACTTATATTGACTGGATAAAGAGATATATCTTTTTCTTTAATAAACGGCACCCGAAAGACATGGGCACAAAGGAAATCACCGATTTTCTAACTCACCTCGCTGTCAATGGCCATGTAGCAGCATCCACACAGAATCAGGCATTAAGTGCCCTAATCTTTCTTTACAAGAACGTCTTGAAAAAGGAAATTGAGGTTGGTGAATTTGTAAGGGCCAAGAGAAAGCGCAAACTGCCGGTAGTGCTTTCTCGATCAGAGGTGAAAGCACTTCTGGCGTGCCTTGATGGTCAAACTTGGTTGATGGCAAATATATTGTATGGAAGCGGGCTAAGGCTTATGGAATGTCTCAGACTTCGTGTCAAGGACATCGATTTTTCATATCGCCAAATAATTGTCCGGGATGGAAAGGGGGGCAAGGACAGGGTAACGCCCCTGCCTGATAAACTCATTGATCCTCTCCAAAAACAGATTGACAAGGTTCGCCTTATACACAAAGGCGATCTTAATGATGGCTTCGGTCAAGTATTTATGCCACATGCACTGGCCAGGAAGTATCCTAACAGTTCCAAAGAGCTGGGCTGGCAGTTCCTTTTTCCATCTTCCCGGCGTTCAAAGGACCCAAGGAGCGGTAACATATACAGACATCATGTTGCAGAAACAGTACTCCAAAAGGCTGTAAAAAAAGCGGCGCGCATGGCTCAAATTGAAAAACCTGCCAGCTGTCATACCCTGCGTCACAGTTTTGCCACGCATCTTCTTGAATCTGGTACTGACATACGCACCGTCCAGGAACTTCTTGGACACAAGGATATTCAAACCACCATGATCTACACGCATGTTCTGCAAAAAGGGGCCCGTGGCGTCATGAGTCCCCTGGATATGCTGTGACCTCCAATTACAGAACTGGACAGCCTCTTAAAGAGTCATGAACAAATTTAAAATAACTGTATTTGAAGAACGGGGCTCTGGCGATTACAAGATAGCCGGCATTCAGGTTTACGGCAGAGGCATAGAAATTGTCAAGGTCGTGGATATTCAGGACCCGCTTCCTCCGCTAATAGATGAGCCGGAAGAATACATTACCGCGTCCATCCAGGGTGATCTGGTTCTAAGCTTCCTGCAACATCCTGATCTGGCCGAATACCTGGTAAGCATATGTAATCGCCTGAAACTTCCTGTCATTGCCTCCAACCGGCATATACAGGGAGCCATATGCCCTTTTACATGCTGCGGCCTGGGCAGGAAAAAGGGGCTTGGCGCTTATGGCGAACAATTCGGCATACCGGAATACAGGATAGAACTGAAAAATGGGGTTATCGCAAGGATGGAAGTGCTGAGAGGCGCTACCTGCGGTGCCACCTGGCAGGTAACAAAAAAAATTACGGGCATGCCTCCAGACGAAGCGCTGGCAGCTATTGGACGTGAGACTCAATACTTGTGCATGGCGGATCCATCTGCCTTTGACCCTGTTTCAGGCAAGAGCATGCTACATTATGCGGGGGAAATTCATAATGCGGCTCTCAGGAAAGCGCTTGATAGACTCAAATAGACATGGCCCTTCTTAACATTGATTCAACTCTTCGCCGCGTTAAACAGCAGATAAAAAAAATGGAAAGTGGGCAGTGTCTGGAAATACTGTCTTACAAGCGCAACAGGGGGGTCAGCATTACCATGCTGCCTGACGGGAAACTGCGTGTAAGAGAAAGAGGTTACGAAATGCATGAATGGACCCTTGACCCTGATGTATTGCCGAGGGTTCTTAAATCTGTCATGAAGCGTGAATTCCCAAGGAGCCGCAAGCTCAGAATCTACAAACTTGACTCAGAACATTTGACCGAAAGGCAAAAGAAAATCCTTTAGGAACGGCCTGGCATCACATAACCCTTCCATCGGCACATTTTGGAGCCAAATAGTCTTTTTATACGATGCCCCCATAAAAATTCACTGGTGAACAGATTTCATGGCGACAAAATCATGCGGCTTTGCTCCGGTTATCCTGTTTGTTTACAACAGGTTATGGCACACGCAACAGACAATAACTGCTCTGCGCCAGAACATCGGAGCGCATGAAAGCGAACTGATAATTTTTTCTGACGGTCCCCTGGATGCCGCTTCTGCCTTCGAAGTGAAGGCTGTGCGGCAATTTTTACGTTCAATTCATGGATTCAAGGCTATTCACATTGTCGAACATAAACGAAATCTGGGCCTTGCCACCAATATCATTTCGGGAGTGACCGAGGTGTTGAGCAAATACGGCAGAGCAATCATACTTGAGGATGATATTATTACCTCCAAATATTTTTTAACATACATGAATAAGGCGCTGGATTTTTACGAAAAAGAAAAAAAAGTATGGCACATAAGCGGCTGGAACTACCCCATAGACCCAACCGGCCTGCCGGATACTTTTTTATGGCGGGCAATGAACTGTTGGGGATGGGCAACCTGGACTGACAGGTGGAAATATTTTGAGAAAGATACCGCCAAATTAACATCATCTTTTACCGACAAAGCTATTTACAAGTTTAATATTGATGGCCACGAAAATTTCTGGGAACAAATTTTATTAAATATAAATGGTAAAATAAATTCATGGGCAATCTTCTGGTACGCTACTATTTTCATGAATAATGGATTATGTCTCAATCCATCATTAAGTTATGCAAGAAACATAGGGCTTGATGGAAGCGGAGTGCATTGCAAAGACTCTGGCTATTGTTGCAATTACCAATTGAACATTAACGGAAAGCCCGCGTTCCCTGCCGCTATCAAGGAAAACGAAATGGCTGTTGAGGTAATCAAACAGTATTTTGTATCGCAAAGAAAAAGCCTTCCACAACTGATAATCAACAAAATCGCCCGTTTAGTTCTGAAGAAAAATATTTTCTGATGAAAATCCTTCATGTAAACACTCATGATATCACCGGAGGGGCCGCAAGAGCGGCATACCGCCTTCATCAGGCGCTCCTGGCTGAAAATCTGGACAGCCGCATGCTTGTTCAGTATCGAAAAAGTGATGACCATACCATTTCGGTTGTATCATCCGGCAGGGTTGGTAACGCGTTATCCCTGATTCGTCCCGCCCTTGATTCATTTCCCCTCTTTTTCTATCGCAACAGGAGTCGCACTCTCTACTCGCCTGCCTGGCTGCCATCAAACCGCCTGGTGGAAAAAATAAACCTGATGGCACCTGATATAGTGCACATTCACTGGATAAGTGACGGCATGGCAAGGATTGAGGATCTGACCAGAATCATCCCCCCTATTGCCTGGAGTCTTCATGACATGTGGGCATTTACAGGAGGCTGTCATAATAACCAGGGATGTGAAGGTTATCTTGACAAATGCAAAACATGCAAGGTGCTTGGTTCAGGGGGCCGTTGCATCCTTAGTCAATGGGCTTGGAAGAGAAAAGACCGCACATACGCAAGAATTCCCAACCTGAACATAATTGGTCTGAGCAACTGGATGCGAAAGCGTGCCTCAGCCAGCAAATTGCTATCCAATGCAAGGATTCATTGTCTTCCCAACCCTATTGACACAAGCATCTACAAGCCATTTGACAAAGATGCCGCAAGAAAGTTGTGGAATTTGCCAAGGAATAAAAAGCTCGTGCTGTACGGAGCAAATGCGGCGATCAAAGATCCGAACAAAGGCTATGCACTATTATGTAAGGCCTTGAACAAAATGAGACATGAAGTGGAATTGATAATTTTCGGCAGCAGCAAACCACGAAACGCCAACAATTTATTCCCAAAATCATACTATCTTGGATACTTGCATGATGACATCAGTCTTGCGACCATATATAACGCCGCTGATGTTGTGGTTGTACCGAGTCTGCAGGAGAATTTGTCCAACGTAATATTGGAAAGCACGGCCTGCGGGATGCCGGTTGTGGCTTTTGACGTAGGCGGTAATGGAGACATGATAGAACACAAAAAAAACGGCTATCTTGCCAAGCCGCTGGATATTGATGATCTGGCAGAAGGAATAAAGTGGGTACTGTGCAGTAAGGATTATCGGCATATAAGAAGTGCTGCAAGGGAAAAAGCCTTGAGAAGGTTTGACAGCCGGGCAGTAGCAAAAAAATATATCTCTTTGTATGAAAAAATTCTGACAGGTATCGGATAATTTACAAAAAAGCCTTGCAAGTCAAGCTTGTTCAAACAGTTGCGCACAAACTAAAAGGCGGGCCATGAAGGCCCGCCTTTGCTTGTTAACAGCCTTGTCAGTCAGTTACTACGGTTCCATAAAGGCGTTCCACAGTGCGGCATTGATGCCTGATGTAGCAGCCGCCCTTTCGACAGCAGCATACTCGCCATTGTGGGTTACCTTAACCAGCAGGTAAGGCCCGGAATGGCCGACTACAACAGCGCTGTTGTCCATGAAGAAGCTGGCAGAACCGGCATCCTTGCTCACTATGGCAGCCTCGCCTCCCTGGAAGGGCAGACGGATTATGCATGGCTCGCTCATGCCACCATTTATACCAACAGCCGCAACAAACGCGGGGAACATGCCATAACCTGACACATAGATGAGTTCCTCAGTTGGCAGGAAGCCCATCTCGGCTATTTCGGCTTTCATGTGCTCGGGCACGTAGAACGGCACCACCTGGCTTGCAACGCTGTTCACCATCTGCATCGCATACTCGGTCTCCAGCTCTTCCGCGCTGAGCAGGCTGTGGTCAATACCCTCTATCTCCTCTCCCTTTACGGTCCCGAGAGAAGTCATGTAGAAGAGCTCCTCTGCATGATGATGGCTGAGAGCAAGAATATCGTCCTGCCGTGCGCCGATGAAACTCATGTTGTTTGCCTGGATTGGCTTGGCGTATGCAATCTCACCGTCAACAACAAAGAATCCATCGGGATTGTTCACAACCATGCCGGCCCTCTTCATCCAGATGGGGGCATCGGCAGAGACCTCTTCAGGAGCATACCTGAGGAAGCGGTTTTCATCGGCAAACCATGGAGGTGCCCAGGGCAGGAAGGTGACGACCCTGTCTGTGATTCTGTGGGCACCGGCGTCCTTGGTGTAATCGCCATGACAGTCATTACAGCTCTGCGCACCAAGCGCCTTCTCCTTGGGCTGCACGCCATGAGAATCAGAGAAGTAGTGGGCAGCCATGAAGAGCACTGGCTTGGGATCGGTTTCACCCTCTGCCTTCAG
>JALVQQ010000128.1 GCA_027025395.1 Deltaproteobacteria bacterium
CGGCGGTAAATCGGGTAAGGTTCTGGGTGAGCAGCGTGGTACGTTTGATCTCCTTAAACTGCAGGATACTGAGGCCAACCGGGGTTCCCTGGGTGGTATGAAGTTCGGTACTGCCGCGCATAAAGGTGATGCCTATTATCTCAACAGCTGGCTGGATAAAGCCGTAAAAGGCCACAAGGGTTCAGAAACCCTGTGGCCCAATCTGCTGGAGACCAGCGGCAATACCCGAAGAGGGAAGATTTTTGCCAGCATCCGTAACCGTGTTAAACAGGCGAATATCTATGCGGCCTCACTACCCATAGAGGGTATGAATTACTTTGCTGGCGGGAGTCTTATACGCAGTGGGGCGGGGGTGCTACAGGGACTAGAAATTCATTTGTCCTGGACCAGGGATACCAGCGAACCGGATAACCACATTGACCTGATGTTGAGTATAGCGGATCTGCAGGTCAATAAACTGCAGTTGATTGCCCCTGAAAGCACACTTGCCATTGGCTATATTGGAGTGAAAGGCCTGCAACTAAAGTTCTCCCAGGAGCAGATACCCGCGGCCAAAGGGATTTTCTGGGGTCTGTTTAAAAATGCCGACTTCACCCTGCAGGCATTAATGGGCCTGTTACCGAATGTGATTATGTTATTGCCTTACGCAATTATGGCTATGACAGAAGAGTTTCAGGGGGCAAAGGAGCATAGCTACAAGGACAAGTTGGGCGAGGTGCTGAAAAATAATTTTTCCTCACTCAAATCCTTACTTACTTTTACCAGCCTGGTTGTTAGAGATTTATATGATACTGAAAAAGGTTTTCTGGATGACTTTAATATTGAGCAAAGAGACAAAGAAGGTCAACTGAAGCGCCAGGCTATCAGGTTGGTTGAGACACCGTTCTGGAGCATCGATGCCGGACAGAATATTAAACATAGAATACAGAGTATTGATCTGAAGATCCGCAAGATCAAAGCAGATGCAGTGGACAGCAAGATACATGAGACTCTTGTCATTCTAGAAGATACCTATAAAAAGAAAAGGGATGAGTATGTCAAGCGAGGAACAAAATACGAAGACCGCTATGAGATAAAACAGAAACTGCTGGAAATATACAGGGAAAAAAGGCGACTAACAAAAGAACTGGATGATCAATTTGCCTGGGCTGTCAAGGCTGGTATGGTGTCATCCGAATTGTTAAATATCAAGGTGCTGGAGAAGGAAAAGGCAAGCTTGCTTGAGGACTTTAACTACCTGGAACAACAATACTTTGGTGACAAAAAACGGACCGAAAGTGATGCTGGCGGCATCGAACGCTTTGAGGCGCGACAACGTAAGGAAGCCTTCGAAGCCAGATACAAGAGTGTTGAAATTGACATGGCGCTGCGGGGAATTCATTTGCAGGGTGGTGAATATGTCCACGACCTGCTAAACGAAGTTCTGAAGTCGCTGGGTTTTGAGTCACCTGAGTTCAGGGGATTAGAGGACATCAATATCGGTTCGGTTCGATCAGCCTTTACTGCCAGTAGCGCCGGTGTCTCTAAAAAGGGAGATCGTCCGGGTGTCAGTATTCGCAAACTGAATATCCCATTTATTACTGCCACCACGATGGCATACAAGAGTTCATCCATGACGCTCACTGCAGGCAAGCCTCAGCTTGAGGATGTCTTTGTGTCGGTCGCACTCGATTTCGCTGAAAATCCACTGGATAAGGATCCGCTTAAGTCATACTCCTATCGCCTGGATAGCCTGATCATTGGCAAAGCCACAGCCTATG
>JALVQQ010000129.1 GCA_027025395.1 Deltaproteobacteria bacterium
AAGCCCAGGGCACCATCATCTGCCGGCAGCTTTGGCGGCACCTTAAGACCATGCTGCTGCAGGCCGAGCAGTACCTCGTATTTCCGTATTTTATAACAAGGAACATTTTCACTCTTCTCTCGAGAATCTGACACCAGAAGAGGTATGAGTCCTGAGAAGAATCATATCCAACCGTCACGAAGAATTCTGACTTGCAGCAAATACCAGGCGTTTTTTTGTCTTGACAATGGAGGTTAGTTCAGCTTGGTAATCAAGAACCCTTTCACCCCCTGAATTGAAAAGCAGGAGTTTCAACAAGCGGCAAAAGGAAACATGCGTCTTTTATCCCCTAAATTTCGGGCTCTCATGCCTTGTCTAAAGCTATTTTTCCTCATAGATTGACATCATTGATACTGTTCTCTCTTATTGACAGAAACAAGACAGCGTTTTAAATATATTTTCAGGTTGAAACTTGACGGGGGAAACCAAAATTTTAACTGCACAGCCTCAATAGCTGAAAAGCAAGTTCTTATCATCCACCTGTGCTGCCTACTCCTGACCCCTCCGCCACTGTTTCAAACAACCATAAATAGTCTTGAGACCCCTGCTGCGTTCCATATTTTCGCCGCGCATGGCCGTATCCTTCTGCATGGGATTTTCATGCGGGGTGCCCCTGCTGCTAACACTCTCGCTCCTCCAGGCCTGGATGAAGGAAGAGGGGGTGGATCTGGGTATAATAGGCCTTTTCTCCCTTGCCGGGCTTCCCTATACCCTGAAATTCCTCTGGGCACCGGTCCTTGACAGGTTTGCGCCCGGCAGCAGAGGCATATTCCAGGGACGGCGCAGAGGCTGGCTTCTGATTATCCAGGTCTGCCTCATGGCCGCCATTGCCGGGCTTGGCCTGACAGACCCTTCCGGCACTCCGTGGATAGTGGCATGTGCAGCCATGCTGGTGACATTCCTGTCCGCATCCCAGGACATTGTGGTTGACGCCTACAGGCGGGAGGATCTTTCGGACAGGGAGCTCGGCCTGGGATCATCCCTGTACGTCAATGGATACAGGGCGGGAATGCTCCTGGCAGGGAGCGGAGGCCTGATACTTGCCGATTATATCCCCTTCAGCCAGGTCTATTTTATCATGGCCGGGGCAATCGGCATCGGGGTAATAACCACACTCCTTTGCCGGGAACCGGTCGTAGAGGAAGGCAGGCCCAAAAGCTTTGGGGAGGCGGTAGTCGAACCGTTTATCGAGTACTTTTCAAGAAGCGGTGCTGTCCCGATTCTGGCGTTTATACTTCTCTACAAGATCGGAGACCAGATGGCCACAACCATGACAATGCCCTTTTATCTGGATCTCGGTTTTACAAAGACTGAAATAGGGGCCATTGCCAAGCTGTTCGGTTTCTGGGCCACCATTGCCGGAGGGCTTGCAGGCGGGGTCATGATGCTGAGGCTTGGAATTTACCGTTCACTGTGGCTGTTCGGCATCTTGCAGGCCGTTTCCACCCTGGGTTTTGCATGGCTTGCCGTGGCGGGCCGGAGCATTCCCGTGCTTGCTGCGGCCATTGCCGGTGAAAATTTCTGCGGGGGCATGGGAACCGCGGCCTATGTCGCATTCATGGCGAGCATAACCAACAAGAAATTTACAGCCACCCAGTATGCGCTGCTGTCGAGCCTCATGGGTATCCCACGGGTTATAGCCTCGGCTCCTACCGGATATATTGCCGAATTTACCGGCTGGCCAGTCTTTTTTACAATTTGCGCCGCAGCAAGCACGGGAA
>JALVQQ010000130.1 GCA_027025395.1 Deltaproteobacteria bacterium
AATGCAGCTCTACTTGAGGCAGGGGGATGAAATATCCCGCGAGAGCATACTTTCACGCCTGGTGGCCATGCTCTACGAACGGAACGATGTTGATTTTTACCGGGGCACTTTCAGGGTCAGGGGGGATGTTGTGGAGATCTTCCCGGCTTATGAAGAGAAGCAGGCTGTAAGGGTTGAGCTGTTCGGGGATGAGATTGAAAATATAACAATTATTGACCCCGTTACCGGAAGGGGGCTTGCGGAAGTCACTGACGCCATCATATTTCCGTCAAGTCACTATGTAACGGATCAGGGCACACTTGAAAGGGCCATCAACGCCATCCGGGAGGAGCTTGACCAGCGGCTTCTCCAGCTTGAGGCTGAAAATCGTCTGGTGGAGGCCCAGCGGCTTGAACAGCGCACCAACCTGGATATCGAGATGCTCCAGGAGCTTGGTTACTGCCACGGTATTGAAAATTATGCCCGTCATCTCACCGGAAGGCCGGCAGGCGAGCCCCCGCCGGTGCTCCTTGACTATTTCCCTGATGATTTCCTCACCTTCATAGACGAAAGCCATATCACCGTGCCGCAGATCGGCGGCATGTACGCCGGAGACAGGTCCAGAAAGGAGACCCTGGTGGAGTTTGGCTTCAGGCTGCCGTCAGCCCTGGACAACCGTCCATTGAGGTTTGACGAGTTTCAGAAGGCCATAGGCCAGGCGGTGTATATTTCAGCCACGCCCGGCCCCTGGGAACTGGAGGCTGCCGGAGACGCCGTGGTTGAACAGGTCATACGTCCCACCGGCCTGGTTGATCCGGTGATGGAGGTGCGCCCGGCAGGGACCCAGGTCGATGATCTGCTCGAGGAGATAAGAAAGAGGGTGCAGAAGGGGGAGCGGGTGCTGGTTACAACCCTTACCAAGCGCATGGCGGAGGATCTGACGGATTTTTACGCGTCCGCCGGCATCAGGGTGGAATACCTCCATTCGGATATAAAGACGGTTGAGCGGAGCCAGCTGATCCAGGGGTTGAGACGCGGGGATTTTGATGTGCTGATCGGCATAAACCTGCTCAGGGAAGGGCTGGACATGCCGGAGGTTTCGCTTGTTGCAGTGCTGGATGCGGACAAGGAGGGGTTCCTGCGTTCGGAACGCTCCCTTATACAGACTGCCGGACGGGCAGCCAGGAATGTTAACGGCCTTGTAATTCTCTATGCCGACAAGGTTACAGGGTCAATGAAGAGGGCAATGGCAGAGACCGGCCGGCGGAGAAAAAAGCAGCTCCGGTACAATGAAATACATGGCATCACCCCGGCAAGCGTCCAGAGGGAGGTCGCCGACAGGCTCTCTTCAATCTATGACCGTGAACAGGGCATTGCGGAAAGCGTTGCGGAGCCCCTGGCCAGATATGGAGAGTCAATGTCCCTTGAAGATATTGAGAAGGAAATAGCAAGGCTTGAGGCAGAGATGAAGGCCGCGGCAAACGCACTGGAGTTTGAGACAGCGGCATCCATCAGGGACAGGATAATGGCCTTGAGGGAGGAGGCGCAGGCAGGGCCTTCATGATGCCCTGCCTTTCCACTCCTATTCTCCTGAAATTGCAGAGAGATCTCCAATTTTAAGGAACAGCCTGGAGACATGCCAAAGAAGTGCCAGCCTGTTCTCCCTGATTTTCACGTCGTCGGCCATGACCATTACGGTATGAAAGAAGTTGTCGATCTGGGGCTTGAGGGAGAGGAGAGTTATAAGGGCCTTTTGATAATCCTCCCTGTCCACCGG
>JALVQQ010000131.1 GCA_027025395.1 Deltaproteobacteria bacterium
TCCATCAAGCAGAAAACAGGATACAGAACCGAACCATGCCAGTAAAAGATCCCAAAACAGGACTGCTTGTACCAACCCCGGGAGACCCTTCAAGGTTTCCCCTTCAGGATGTTGAAGAACCAAACCTCATGAGGGATATCTTCCCCTACTCTGAGGTATGCAAGATAACCTTTGACAACAGGCTTGAACCACTTTCCCCGTCCCCGGACATGCTTGTAACAGACACCACCTTCCGCGATGGGCAGCAGGCACGCCCCCCCTACACGGTGGAACAGATAAGCACGATTTTTGATTTCCTGCACAGATTGAGCGGCCCCAGGGGAATTATCCGCCAGTCAGAATTCTTTCTCTATACCAAGAAGGACAAGGAGGCGGTGGATGTATGCAGGGAAAAGGGCTATGACTTTCCCCAGATAACCGGGTGGATAAGGGCAAAGGCAGAAGATCTGGCCATTGTCAGGGATATGGGCCTTGAAGAGACCGGCATACTCACATCCGCATCTGACTACCATATCTTTCTCAAGCTCAAGAAAACCCGTGCCCAGGCCATGGAGGGATACCTTTCAATTGTCAAGGCCGCGCTTGAAATGGGCATAAAGCCGAGATGCCACTTTGAGGATATAACACGGGCGGACATTTACGGATTCTGCGTGCCATTCGCAATTGAGCTAATGAAGCTGCGGGAGGAGAGCGGCATGGATATAAAGGTGCGGATGTGCGACACCATGGGGTATGGCGTGAGCTACCCCGGCGCGGCCCTGCCCCGTAGTGTTCCGAAACTTGTTCGCGCCATGATAGAAGATGCCGGCGTGCCCGGCCATTTGCTGGAATGGCATGGTCATAACGATTTTCACAAGGTGGTGATAAACGCCACAACCGCATGGCTTTACGGCTGCGGCGCACTTAACGGCACCCTGCTGGGCTTTGGCGAACGCACCGGCAACAGCCCAATAGAGGCGCTGCTGATTGAACGGATAGCACTAAAGGGCACTGATGACGGCATTGACACCAGGGCCATTACGGAAATGGCGCGCTACTTCCAGGAAGAGCTTGGGGTCCAGATACCAAGAAACTATCCGCTGGTTGGAGAAGACTTCAACGCCACCAGTGCCGGCGTGCATGCGGACGGGCTCATGAAAAACGAGGAGATCTACAATATATTCGATACATCCTCCATACTTGGAAGGCCGGTTTCCGTAATCATATCCAACACGTCGGGCACTGCCGGCATCGCCCACTGGATCAACTCGCATCTCGGGCTTTCAGGCACTGCCACCATTGACAAACGTCATCCGGGCATTGTCAAGATATACAAGGAGATCATGAAGCAGTACGATGCCGGCAGGGTTACATCCATGTCAAATACCGAGATGGAATCCCTTGCCAGAAAGTACCTGCCCGAGCTGTTCACCTCGGACTTCGACATCCTCAAACGCAAGGCCCATGACCTGGCGTTCCACATCGTTGAAGACCTGATCGACCGGCCGGAGATAACCAGCATGGATCCTGAAAAGATGGAGCCGGTGCTCAAGCAGGTGCTTGAAGAAAACCCGTTCATCCAGTTCCTGTATGTGGTGAATGCAAATGGGGAAAAAATCACCCACAACATCACTCACATCGAGGACAGGGGACGATACGCCACATACCAGCTTGACTCCGACTTCTCCGGCCGCCCGTGGTTCATTGCCCCCATGAAGGACGGCAAGATTCATGTAACCGATTTCTACACGTCGCGCATTACAAATGCGTTGTGCATCACTGTGTCCGGCCCTGTAAGGAACAGCGACGATGAAATAATCGGGGTTCTGGGCATAGATATCAGGTTCGAGGACCTGGCAAGGATGAACAGGGGTTAGACAGAGCCTGGCAGGGGTGAAACGGCGCAGACGGATTGCAAGGCCCAGGGCGGGAAACGCGGCAGGCAGGCGGCATGGAGCCGGGCCGGATGAAAGAGGGGCGGTTTTCACGAGATGTGCGGGCCGCTTTTCGGTAGCAGGTATCTTTCCGGATACCTATGCCCTGGGCATGTCCAATATCGGGTTCCAGTTTGTATATCAGCGCCTTAACCAGGAAGACGATATTGTAGCCGAGCGTCTTTTTGTTCCTGCTGAAGGCGGGGCCCGCAAGGAAACGCCTGGCAGGAAGATATGGAAGTCTGTCGAGTCAAGCCGTCTCCTGGAAGACTTTGATCTCATACTCTTTTCCATAAGCTTTGAAACAGGCTATCTCAACATGGCGAGAGCGCTTGTTGAGACCGGCCTTCCTCCATTTGCCGCTGACCGCGGGCAAGAGCATCCCTTTATCCTGGCAGGCGGAGTTGCCTGCCAGATCAATCCTGAACCGGCGGCCCTGCTTGCAGACGCCTTTCTGCTGGGCGACTTTGAAGTAATCGCCCCGCATTTTATTGAGTGGATAAGGCGTATTGCCCGAAAGCCAGGGAAATCACGGCTGTCAAGCCTGGAACACCTTGCATCAGTGTGCCCTGGCGTGTACGTGCCACGGGCATACCATGAAACCAGGGACGCCTGGGGCAAGCTGGAGGGCTTCAGCCGCCTTGAAGGTTTCCCTGAAAAAGTAACGCCTGCCATTTTTTCAGGTACTCCAGACACTGTTCCGCATACCTCAATTATCTCATCACACGCTGTCTTTTCGGACATGGTCCTGCTGGAGCTTTCAAGGGGATGCGGCAGGGGCTGCCGCTTCTGTTCAGCCGGTTTCATCTACCGCCCCCCACGGCCCTGGCCCATGAAAGCGGTAGAAAAAGCACTTGAAACAGCGCCCGACACAAAACGAGCGGGACTGGTTGGCCTTGAATTTCTCCAGCGGGAAGAAGTGGCTGAAATGTGTGAAACCCTGCTTGAAAGGAATATTGAACTTGCATTTTCATCCCTCAGGGCCGATGCGGTATCGGAAAAATTTGCAGGGCTTCTCGCAAGGTCCGGGACCAGGACAGCCACCTTGGCGGCAGAGGCGGGCACTGAACGCATGCGCCGGACAATAAACAAAAATCTGAATGAGGAGCAGATACTGAAGGCGGCCCGCACGCTTTCAGGGGCAGGCATTCTGAACATCAAGTGCTACTTCATGCTCGGCCTTCCATTTGAGCAGGATGAAGATGTGCTGGGAATCGCCAAGCTTGTTGAGCGCATCCGTATTGAGGCGCTTGAAATGGGCAGAAAAAGAGGGAAGCTTGGTGCAATAACCGTCTCGGTAAGCACCTTTGTACCAAAGGCATGGACGCCCTTTCAGTGGGCCGCCATGCCTGGAAAAGAGGTGCTTGCCGCAAGGCAGGCCATGCTCAGGGATGCCATTTCAGGCATGCCCAATGTTGCTCTGCGCCTTTCGTCCTGGAACAACGCCCTGTTTCAGGCGGTCCTGAGCAGGGGTGGACGTGAGCTTGCAGAGGTGCTTGTTGAAATGGCCCGAAACCGCGCCGGTTTCAGGAAAACGGTCATGAAAACCGGGATAGTCGCCGATAAGGTTCTAAAAGGATTTGAAGAAAGGGAGCTGTTCCCTTGGGAGAAAATCAGGCACAGGACCAAAAAAGGCTACCTTCTGAAAGAGTGGAGACGGGCGACAGAGGCGCGTCAGACAGCATTCTGCAACACCTCTTCTTGCAGGAGATGCGGAGCCTGTCCCCTGGACAGGTAGTCAAAGCGCATGGCACAGGAGCGGAACAGCAGACGGCATGCCTGCCCATGCCTCCAGGTCGTGTCTCTAATGTGAAACTTGAACACCTTTGGGGTCAGGGGGACCGATGACGGAAACCCTGTCCTGAAAGCAGTGACTTCTGGCTACAATGGCGACTTCATCGGCTGAAAACAAAAATCAGGCGGCGGAAACAGACCTTCCGGTGGAAGATATCAACTCGGAAAGCCCGGTATCCGACATAGTTGAGTGGATCAGGGAGGGGATTGAAGAGGAACGGATAGGATCGGATATAATCCGTGTAATCATGGACATTCCACCGCTGCGGCGCATACCGGGCGTCAAGGTGCTGGACGCCTTGAATGAGGTGCTTGTCGAATATTCCGTAAAACTGCCGGATGATGTCACTGATGCGATCAGGAACGCCATTTCAGGCGATTTCTCCTTTTCCGCGCCTGCCAAGGAAAAACATCTGCGGCCCCGCACTGTAATGGTGAACACTGCGCCGGAGGTATGCACGCTAATGATTTCAGGAGAGGAGCCGGAGGACGGCGAACCGGGATTTATTGAAACACATTACGATTTCAATATCAAATCAGGCAAGCTGCTCCCGGACGGCTCCATAGACTTCAGGGAAATCAACAGATTTCCCCAGGCCAGAAAAGGCGATCTGCTTCTGAAGATATTCGAACCCACCGACGGCCTGGCAGGCACTGATGTTTACGGCTGGCGAGTTGCCCCCAAGCCAGGCGCTCCTGTACGAGTAGAGCTTGGAGACAACCTCACCTTGTTCAGGGAATATGAAAAGGAGGAGAAACGGCATGTAATAGATGTAACGGCAGGCGCCTCGGGGATAATCGTAACGGATTTTGGCGGCGCACCTCCCGCGCCTGAAAACATCAAATCCATCGCAATACAAAACTGCATAGAACTCAATGATATTGACTTTACCACCGGGAATATCAGCGGCGGCGGAGAGCAGTTTCGCTGCACCGCCGATGTAAAGGTCAAGGGAGACATAAGGGGACTGTTTTCAGTAATAATTGACGGAACCCTGGAGGTGGGAGGAACCATTGAGGGACAGCGGATTGACGCATCCGGGGGGGTTGTTGCACAGCTGGTCAGAAGCACGGTGCGCTCCGGAAAGTTCATCAGCACACTGGCCGCCACCAATGCCAGGCTCATCGCCCAGGATTTTATACGCATAAGCAGGGAATTCACCCACTGCACCCTTGTTGCGCCGAAAGTTGAATTTCGCCATGACCATGGCCGGAGGATCCTCGGCGGCAGGGCTGTACTGCATACGGAAAAACTTGAAGCCCGCAACATTGATGTCAGGAACCGGCTTGAGGTTATCCTGGGAGAAAATCTGCTGAAGCAGAAGGCTGCTCTGGAAAAATCAAAGCTGAACCTTGAAAAGGCGCTGCTTGCAGATGAAAACCACCTGAAGGGCCGTGTCCAAACATTTGCCCAGAAGATGCAGCTCACCTATACACTGCTGCCGGAAAACCTTAAAAAAACACTGCTCGGCATAAAAAAATTCGCTTCCGGCATCCTGGGCGGCTCAGTAGCCATTGACGGCGCAAAGGCAGACCTGGAAAAGCTCTTCCGTTCACTTGGCCCTGAATTTCATCCGCTTCTTGACCAGATCAAGCGCATTATAACCATCCAGGAAACCAGGCAGGAAAAGGCTTCACGTCTCGAAACAGTCGAAGAGCAGCTCAAAGAGATCAAAAACTCCCTGTGTGAAATGAAAGTGGAAATTACGGGGCGTTTACATCCCCTGGGACATATAGTGATAACATTTGGCAATTTTGAAGAAAAGCGGGTTGGAGAAACAGACGGCGTATCATCCATCGAAATATTCCTGGGGGTTGATCCGGACAACGGGTTCATACCACTGCCTGCTGACTCGCCAAACGGCCAATAGTCCGGTCTGTCC
>JALVQQ010000132.1:0-2920 GCA_027025395.1 Deltaproteobacteria bacterium
CTGCGATGATTACCACGGCAACAAAAAAACAGCTGGTGAAATTGTGATGATTACGGCGCACCTGCCGGAAAATTACAATGAAAAAAATTAGGATAATGCAATATACGAAAAACAATACATGAGTAACGGCTCGGGTTGCCCTTCCTGGCCGGCGCTCGCCGGCACAATCCGGCCTTGTGCGTGGCGCCAGGCATTTCCGGGTAATCAACCGTGTTGTTCAGGATGAAAGATGGCGTCTGATGGATGCCTTTAGCTCGTCCAGGTTGAATGATTTAACTATATAGTCGTCCGATGCCCAGGACGCCAGATCCTGCTTGTATTCAGGATATGCGGAGCTCAAGATTACCGGAATCCCGGGTCTGGCCTGTTTCATCTGCCTAAGCACCTCGATACCGTCCATACCGGGCATGTTTATATCGAGCACCACCAGGTCAGGGGGATTATCATTGAATTCCTTCAATGCGTCCTCGCCGTTCATGGCTGAAGTGACCTCATATCCCTCATCCTCCAGCTCCTCCCTGTAAAGAAGCTGAATGCTGTCCTCGTCATCAACCACAAGAATCCTTTTGGGCGTATCAGCCATGCCATAGCCTCCTGCTTGATTACCTGGTGGCTGGAGAGTCCTGCTCCACCAGGCAACTCGGTTTACAAACGCCTGACCAATCTAGTTTCCGCTGCCTTCACATTGCGCCTTTTCCCCTTCTCCCAACCCTGTACAGTCCCGCAGCATGCGGGCGGAATCCTCCGGCGGTGAGGGATTTATATAAAATTCCGTCCCCCATTCAAAACCGGCTATTGTGGTAAGCTTGGGCATTATCTCTATGTGCCAGTGATAATGTTCAAGGGAATCATGTTTTATTGGGGCTGTATGCAGCATATAGTTATACGAAACGCCGGGAAGTATCCTGTTAAGCCTTTTCATTGTTTCCGAAAAAAGCTCCGCAAGCGCCGAAAACTGTCTGTCATCCATGGAGACAAAGCGAGACTGATGACGCTTTGGCAAAACAACCATTTCAAAAGGGGCCCTGGAAGCAAAGGGGCATACAGTTATAAACTCGTCGTTTTCCAGCACCATGCGTACTGCCTGGGACCTTTCCTGGTGAATTATATCACAGAATACGCAACGTTCCTTGTAATCAAAATATCTCTTGCAACCGTCAAGCTCCTCCTGGATCCTGCTTGGAACAACAGGAAGGGCTATAAGCTGGGAATGGGAATGTTCAAGAGAGGCGCCCGCGCTCCTTCCGAAATTTTTGAAAATGATTATATACTTGAACCGCGAATCACGTGACAGGTCAACTATTCGCTCACGATATGCCCTGAAAACAAATTCGAGCCTGTGCAGATCCAGCTCCTCGATGGTACAGTGGTGATCAGGAGTCTCAATAATAACCTCGTGGGCCCCTATGCCGTTCATCTTGTCATAGATACCCTCGCCACGCTTGTCAAGTTCACCCTCGATAATAAGGGCGGGAAACTTGTTTGGCACAACACGCAAAAGCCAGTCCGGACCGTTCGGATTATAGGTTTCCCTGCCGTAGGCAAGGACTTCAGGCGGGGTTGTGCCTTCATTGCCGGGGCACAACGGACAGAACCCGCCTTTTACCCTGTCTTTCTCGACAATGAAATCATAGGGACGCTCGCCACGCTCGCGAGCGATTATAACCCACCTGCCGGTTATGGGATCCCGCCTCAGTTCAGGCATCACCGGCCCTGTATGAATAGGTGGAAGGAATAGAGTCTTTGCATGATTTCCCTTGAAATCTCATCGGACAGAATATCTTTGCCGGCCGGCCCGCGGCCTCTCGCGTTACGGCCAGTCGGCAAGCTGCGGCACGGGCAATAATATGCGGTGAGGCTGGAAGCATTGACAGGATGTTATGGTGGACCAAACAGCGCGGATCAGCGGCTCACTGCTTCAAGCGCCTTTTGCGCGCTCCTCCTGTTCCTGTTTTGCCTTGCAGTTAATGCACAATGTTGTTACAGGCCTTGCTTCCAGGCGCTTGACGCCTATATCTTCTCCACAGGAATCACATTCACCATATATGCCTTCGTCAATGCGCTCAAGAGCCGTCTTTATCTTTTTGATGAGCTTTCTTTCCCTGTCCCTGATCCTGAGCTCAAAACTCCGGTCAGACTCCACGGAAGCCCTGTCCGTGGGGTCCGGAAAATGGTCATCCAGCTCGGTCATCTCACCGAGGGTCTTGTCCGCCTCGCCAAGCAATTCATTCAACTTGTCAGTAAGTATTTTCCGAAAATATTCCAACTGGGCCTGGTCCATTATTATCCTCCTGACTCTTTTCTCTCCCAGGTTCCACTCTTGCCGCCGGTTTTATACTCCAGCCTGACAGGTCCAATTACCATTCCCTTTTCAACAGCCTTGCACATGTCATATATGGTAAGGGCCGCCATGGACACCGCGGTCAGGGCTTCCATCTCCACACCTGTCTTGCCATCCACGGTTACTGATGCGGTTATCTCCACGGCGAAATTGTCTTTATCATATTTAAAATCAACATTGGCCGCCTCTACCGGCAGAGGATGGCATAGGGGAATAAGTTCATGGACCTTTTTTGCAGCCATGATGCCTGCTATGCGGGCCGCGGCAATTACATCACCCTTTGGAATTCTGTTTTCAAGCAGCAGGCCGAATGCCTCGGGGCCGAGGACAATGGTTCCAACGGCTACAGCTTCACGCCTGGTGATTTTCTTGCGGCTCACATCAACCATGCGGGCATTGCCACGGTCATCTATATGTGTCAAACTGATCATCCGGCCTCCTGACGGGAATGGTCACCGTGGTGACCGCCGGCCTTTCTGAACAGCTTCCTGAAAAAACCTCCCTCTTTCTTTTCCTTTTCTATCTCCTCACACTCCAGGAGAAGCTCCTTCTGGCGTTCCGTAAGCCTGTCCGGCCCAA
>JALVQQ010000132.1:2930-5578 GCA_027025395.1 Deltaproteobacteria bacterium
GACTACATGCCTGCCCGGGGCGCCGCCTCTCAGATCAGGAAAGCCCTTTCCCCGCAGGGAAACGCTGTCGCCATTCTGCGTTCCCGCAGGCACTTCAATCTCCTCTTCACCATCAATGGTTGGCACCTTGATGGTGCAGCCCAGGGCGGCCTGGGTGATGGAAATTGATTCGCTGCTCAATATATCATTCCCGCGGCGCTGAAAGAATTCATGCGGCTCAACATGTAAAACAATATAGAGATCACCACGCCTGCCGCCGCGGCGCCCTGCTTCTCCCTCACCCCGCAGACGAAGCCTTGAACCTGAGTCAACCCCGGCGGGTATGTGCACCCTTACCCTGCGTCTCTCCTGAACCCTGCCCTGGCCGGAACATTTGGGACACGGCTCTGTAAGCACGGTGCCCTGACCTGAACAGCGGGGACATGCCGAGGATACCCTGAAAAATCCTTCTGTCCTTACTACCTGCCCGGCTCCATTACATGTAGGGCATGTGATTTCCTGGCTGCCCTCCGCTGCGCCAGTGCCATTGCACTTCCCGCACTCTTCAAGCCTGACAATATCTATCTCTTTTTCGGCTCCCCTGGCAGCCTCGGCAAATTCTATCGTAAGGTCGTAGCGCAGATCCGAACCTGGCTCAGGCCCGTTTCGCCTGCCACCCTGACCGGCAGAAAAACCGAAAAAATCCTCAAAAAGGTCGCTGAACGAGCTGAAAATATCATCTGCCCTGCTAAAACCACTGAACCCGGCCCCTTCAACGCCAGCGTGACCATGCATGTCATAAAGCCTGCGTTTTTCAGGATCCCGAAGCACTTCATAGGCCTCGGCCGCCTCCTTGAATTTTTCTTCAGCCTCCTTGTTGTCAGGATTCCTGTCAGGATGATACTTCAGGGCAATCCTGCGGTAGGCCTTTTTTATTTCTTCCTGCGTGGCGTGACGCTCCACGCAGAGTATTTCATAATAGTCTCTTTTCATGGTTTTTATTCCGGTTCAGCACCCGTTATCACAGTTATGACCACAGGGAAAACTTGTCATGAAGCCACCCGCCCGGAAAACCAGGGCCCTGCATCTCTCAACCTTGTGCGTTGTCAACATGCAGGCTCTGGTATATACGCTCTTCCTCCGCATCGCGGGCAAGCTGATCAAGATTTTCAAATGTTACCTTGCCTGCTGCTATTTCACGCAAGGCCTGAACGATCTCCTTGTTTTCACTCTTGACCAGGGGCCTTGCGCCCTTTCTTAACTGTTTGACCCGTTCAATACAGAGATGCACAAGGGCAAATCTGCTTGGTACCTTTTCAAGACAATCTTCTACAGTGACGCGTGCCATAAAGCCTCCAATCAAAATATGAAAATTTTTACAGGGCCTGTTCCGTGCCAGCTCCGCATCAGCTCTTTGCCAGACCCGTTCCGGAACTATCCGTTACAGGGCGGCGATCCGCAGGATAGCCCAATACAGCAGACCGCCCGGGGCAGCCAGCACAGGCAGACGGCCCAAACTGCCATGAAACACCTGGCAAGGACGAGGCGCATTGCCTTTTTCCCCTTCCTGCTGCCTGGCCCCGATATTGTATTCTTTTCTTGCAAGATTCTTGCAAGCCATGCAACAAAAGCGGCAGAGGTGGATGAAATATTCAATTATAATGCCATATTTTTTTACTGCAATCACAAGATAAACAAAACATAAAACCGGCCCCATGCCTGGAGCAGAAACCACCTCCTTTCTGCCCGCATGTCTCCTCGTCAATGATGCAACCCGGCCAGGTCGATTTCCGCGTCTTTCAACGGCAGCTGACCCGGACATCCTCCCGTGCATCTGCATCCGGGACGCTTGGGACAGGCGGTGAGAGACCCTCACCGCGCTTTCTCAACTCAGGTATCTTGCCGGGTGACTTTTCATGCGGCAGGCTGTGTGCCCAACGGGCAGAAATTTTTCCCAAAATCAAAAAGCAGCTGTTCCCAAACCGCTAAAGTTTATTAATATGGAAGACGATAAGAAATAATAAATCTCGACGAACCGTCGCATGGTTTGCACGGCCTCGGCGTCACATTCATCCAGGCCCCGCACGGACAGTCATTCTTTGTTCAGGAGAGGGTGACAGAAGCTATTTGACAAAAAAATGGAACAGGCAAATACGACAATGGTTCAGGCTACCGGTTATGCCGTGCCCATAATCTTCTTTACAGTGGCTGACCAGACCCTGGGCGCGGAACTGAAGTGGGTCAAGGAGGTGGTAACATCAAGGGATCTCACGCCACTGCCAAACGCCAACAGCTTTGTAGCCGGCATGATCAACATCCGGGGAGATGTGATTTCGGTACTTGACACTGCGGCCCTGCTGTTTGACAAACCGCAAAAGGTTTATCAGCGTATCATAATTCTTGATATAAACGGGGCGCCGGCAGGGCTTGCGGTAGAGGGGGTTTCCGCAGTGCGGCAAGTGGTTCCCGAGGCCTTTGTGGCGTTGTCATCCAGTCATGATTCCCCCATTCCGGCCCAGTATCTTTCAGGGCTTCTGGCATGGGAAAACGGCCATGTCCCTGTCATTGACATTCCCGTTCTCATCAAACATCTGGAGAACCAATCCCCGGGCACCAACAAGGCAACGGCATAAAAGCAGGAGAGCCGACAGCACAATACCGGGCCGAAA
>JALVQQ010000133.1 GCA_027025395.1 Deltaproteobacteria bacterium
GGTCTGCCGTTGAAACCGCAGGCGCTGCAGGCGGCCGTGGTGGAATCGGCATGGCTGCTATGTTGAGGCATTACCGGACAGGTTTAATGAGTGAGTATCCGGGGATTCTGTATTTTGGCCCTGGTTAAATCTTTGTTTTTCATGGACAAACAAGAAATATTCATCCCGAATATACCCGCGCGGCATGGATAAACATAACAGCTGCATAAATTCTCTTGCCATAATCAGATATGTCGAGAACAAGGCCCCGGAGCTCATCGGCGAGCTTTTTGAAAACCTGGGGAAAGAACTCGATGCCGTTGAGGACAGGCGCGCCTTCCTTTCGGACCCCGGTAACTGGATATCCTCCGAACTTTTGATGCTTCTGTTCAGGCGTGCCGCAGTCATACTCGATGATCCGGATGCCGCCTTCAAGATCGGCTTTTATTCCGTGCTTAACCAGCAGCTGGGCTACATACAGAAGATTATAATTTACGCCCTTGGAAGTCCGGACAGGGTAATACAGAGGCTTCAGAGGGTTAATGACCATTTCAGCAAGACCAAAAAGGTAGAGCTTCTGGAGGCAGGGCCCCTTCATGCAGTGGTAAGACTTAAGTGGCGGAAGGGAATCGCTCTGAGCAGGGAATTCTGCGACTACAACAGGGGCATATATCAGGCGGTGCCGTTGATATGGGGTCTTCCCGAGGCCGGGCTGGAGGAGAAAGCCTGTTATTTCAAGGGGGATCCGTTCTGTGAATATCATGTCTCATGGGAGCGGCCCAATAGAATAAAAAGCATTATTTTCAACCTGTTTTCCCCCTGGCGGCTGCTGCGTGAAACAATCAGGGAGCTGGAGCGTGACAAGGAAGCGCTCAAGGAAAAGTACCGCAAGATACATGAGCTGAACCAGAAGCTTGAGAAAAAGGTGGAGCAGCTTACCATTCTCCAGGAGTCAAGCTCTGCGATTCTTTCCATCATTGATCTCAAGGAGTTGCTTGAACTTGTTTTATGGAGGCTGACAAAGGTTGCTAACCTCGACAGGGCGGGGATATTTCTCCTCAATGACAAGAAGCGCAGGTTTGAGCTGATACATGCGGTAGGTATCCAGGGTGAAGTGCTGGACAAGCTCAAGGGATACAATATATCCATAGACAAGATGGATAATATAATTGCCAGAAGCGCTGCTGGCACAGACCCTGTCATAGTTGATGATACCTCGCTTTTCTCTCTCAATCAGGAAAATTTTCTTCTGAAAAAGTTCAAGCCGGCCGCATTTGTCCTGGTTCCATTAAAGGCCCGGGGCCATACAGTGGGGATAATGCTGGGTGACAATTCCGGTCTGCCAGATTTTACCGCGGAGATCGACAGGGAGTTTCTGAAAAATTTTGCCAATCATATCGCCGTGGCCCTTGATAATGCCACCCTTTATTCACGGCTTCAGGATTCTGAACAGAAATACAGGAGCATAGTTGAGAATGTCAACGAAGGTATATGGATTCTGGATGAGAACGCGGAGATCAGGTATGCAAATTCTCATCTGGTAACCATGCTCGGAAAGGAGAGGCTTGAAGGCTCACCTGTTTACAGCCTTGTGGATGAGGAGAACCGGCAGGTCCTGTTCAGCATCATCCTTGAAAACATGCTGGGTAACGTGGCGAGGCAGGAGGTGCGGCTCGTTGCCGGCAACAACACCTTGAAGAGTGTGCTGTTAAGCAGCGTGCCAATGTACACCGACAATGAATACACAGG
>JALVQQ010000134.1 GCA_027025395.1 Deltaproteobacteria bacterium
CTTCAGAGACCTCTGAAAAACTTATTGTCTAATCTAAAAACTAGATCAGTATACTGCTTGCAAGTTATTGCAAAATATTACTAAATTATAATAGATACAGTTCAGAGTCAAATCACTACCGCCAAAGGTGGTGGTAATTTGACTTTTCATTTTTCAATTGTATAAGCTGAGCTTGACAGGAGAGGCAGCCCGTATCCTTAGATTGCCAGCAAAGCTGGAGCGCCGGATCATGGGCGTGCCGACCCGTGCCGGTGCCAGCCGTTTAAAACATGGAGAGTTGTTTTCCCTTCCCTCCCTTGCCCTCCTGGGTGCCAAGGCGCGGTTTCCCTGCATCTTCCATGTTGCTGAACAGGTTTACCCTGCCGTACTCGCCGTCAAAACCGGGAAAAATCCTGATGTTTCCGCTCCTCATGGCCATGATGCCCTGAAATACCCTTTCCGAGAGCACGGACTTGAGTTCCTCAGGCTCTTTCCACATCAGGATTTCCATTTCGGTTCCTGCCATGTCGGTGATTCTGTTGAATTCCCTGGTCACCCTTGCCGTTATTGATTTTACGCCAAAGGCCTGGGCAATTATGACTTCAAGAGGAACGATATGAACTGACGGCTTGGCTCCGGGGGCGATGGCCCCTTCCGGCCTGTCCGCCAGCTCTTCCACCCTGTGCGCAACGCCGACGGTAAGCGGCTTGCCGCATACGGGGCATACTCCCTTGAGCTTTATTGTCTCTGAAGGTTTGAGACAAAGTTCACATGTCCTGTGTCCATCAAAGTGATATTTTCCTTCTTCGGGAAAAAATTCTATTGTGCCTTCAAATCCGTTGCCATTTTGCTTCATGGCATTGACAAGATTGGAATAGGTTGGTTTGCAGGAAAAGACATTTGCCTCCCGCGCAATCTTGGCGGGCGAGTGTGCGTCAGAGTTGGAAATGAGCGTGTAGGGGTCAAGGGCGGAGAGTCGCCAGTTCATTTCCGGGTCAGAGGAGAGCCCTGTTTCCAGGGCATGGATATGACAGCTCTGTTCCTCAAAGCACTCTTCAAGGGAGTCAAAACCCGATTTGGCGCCGAACAGGGAGAACCACGGCGTCCAGATGTGCGCAGGAACGACAAAACACTGATCCGAGATCTCCATTACCATGCGAACCAGCTCCTTGACCGGAAATCCGAAAATTGGGCGTCCGTCCGAGCGGATATTGCCCACGGCCTCGAGCCTGCGCTGTATCTCTTGCACCACATCAAAATCAGGCGCGAAAAGCACGGTGTGTATCCTGCGGCTTCTGCCGCCCTGGGTGAATATGTTTGATACCTCTGCGGTGAGGATAAAACGGGTCCCTTCCGGGTCATCCTTGCATACGTACAGGCCGTTTCCCTCTGGCTCAAGGGTTTCCTTGAGTTCCTGGAGATAATCAGGGTGGGTGAAATCCCCCGTGCCAATGACCTGTATTCCCTTTCTCTTGGCCGCACTGTTTATTTCAACTGGCCTCATGGCCCTGCTTGTGGCGCGGCTGTAGCACGAGTGCACATGGAAGTCCGCCAGGGTCACATTGGAGCTCCATGTGACCTCAAGGGGTCCCGGGGATGTATCGTAATCTCTGCATGTCTTGTATTCGGGTGTCTGCTGCATGGGGATGGCCGTTTCGTGGTTTGTTTCTGGGGCAGTTATGTTTCGGGCAAGGCACAGTGATAAATTATTGACCATGATGATGCAAGGGGGTAGCTTGGGATAATTTCTTTACAGGCACGGGATGGAGCATCCGCACGGGTGCAGGCCTGTAGCGGGAATAAATATGCCGAGTATCTTGGCGTGCGGAAATCTTGATAATGACCAGGAGGATAATAACTGTGCGGGATGAACGCGGTATCTATTATTATCCGGTGCTTGGGAACAAAAATATTAGGATGTATGTAAGACCCGCTGGCGATGAGGTGGAATTCCGGCTGTGGGACAGTAAGAATGACGATACATGGGAACGGCACGGCTGGCTGCCGTGGTCGGCAATTCAGCAGGCTGCCGAGTTGTACCGCAAGGAAAAGGCCGGAGGCGGGCCCCCGCTGCATCTCTATGATTTTGATGTGGCCACTCGTCTGATTCGTGACGAACTTGGAAAAAGCGCCGTTGAAGACCAGGGATAGGTTCTGTCCGGCGGGGGAATTGCGCCTGATTATGCTGCTGATTATGCTGATGAATGAGCATCGGGCCGTGGCCCTGTTAGTTGCCTGGCTGTCGAGGTGGACATGACAGTTTCTCAAGTTTCTGTAGATACGGAATATTACTTCCCGGAAATATCCCGGGAGATTGATTTATTTGCAGCCGATGAGCCTGTCTGGCAGGCCCTTGACCGGCTGAAAGAGTTTGTAGCCGATACCATAAGGCCCAATATTCCAGAGTTTGTGCAGCCTGGTATTCCTCTTGCGTTCCATGTGGCCATGATTGACGGACAGTGGTTTCGCCAAGGGTTCAGGGTTGAGTGCGGGGCCTCGTCCAGGGGCAGGTTCCGCGTGGTCAAGGATGATGAACCTGTTGAAGAGGCGGTTCTGATCTGTGCGGGTGCGGTCTTTGCCGACATGCAGGCGGAACTTGGCCCCGGAGTGGTGGTTGAGTCCGGCGCCCTTGTCAAGGGGCCTGTAATAGTAGGCAGGGACACTGAAGTACGTCATGGAGCATATATCCGCGGCGACTGTCTTGTGGGGCAAAGGTGCGTGGTCGGACATGCGACCGAGGTGAAACATTCCATCTTTCTTGATGATTCCAAGGCCGGTCACTTTGCATACGTTGGTGACAGTATCCTGGGGCGTGATGTCAACATGGGCGCTGGCACAAAGCTTGCCAATCTTCGTTTCGGCCCCGGGCCTGTGGTGGTGCAAGCAGGCGGCAGGCGCATTGACACCGGGCGCAGAAAGATAGGCGCCATCCTTGGGGATCAGGTTCAGACCGGCTGCAACTCCGTAACCAATCCCGGAAGCATTGTCGGCCGCGGTTCCGTTATCGCCCCCAATGCCACGGTGGCCCCGGGGGTTTATGATGTACGGTCGGTTATCCGCTGACTTGTGAACCGTGGGGGCGCGCCTGGTGCTGAATCCGGGGCCAGGCAGTTGTTTTTTTGAGGATCAGCCAATCAAAACAAAAAATAAAAAATGAAAAATGAAATGACAAAGAGTTTCCGAATCAGTGTTGTGTTCCTGGCGGTGGCAGCCGGGCTCGTAATGGCTCTCAGCTCCTGGGCTGCCGGTGACAAGGTGTTGGCCAGGGTTGGCAAATACACCCTTACCGCCTCGCAGTTTGAAGATCAGGTCAAATCCCTGCCGCCGCAGTTGCGGATGGCGCTCATGCAGCGTCCTGAGCTGAAGAAGCAGTTTCTTGAAAGATGGGTGCAGCTCACGTTGCTTGCGCTGGCGGCGCGTGAGGAGGGGCTGGACAAGCGCCCTGAGATAAAGTTGCAGCTGGAAGAGGCTGCCAATTCCATTCTTGCAAGGAACTACATGCGTGAGCAGATAGATGCCTCGGGGATAAAGGTCAGTGACAAGGAAATAGAGGAGTATTACCGCAAGCACAAGGAGGATTTCAGGGAAAAGGAATCTGTCAAGGCCCAGCACATTCTTGTCAAGGTTGACAAGGAAGATGACAAGAAGGCCTGGGACGAGGCCAGGAAAAAGGCTGAAATGATACGTGAAAAGGCCGTTAACGGTGCTGATTTTGCGGCCCTTGCAAAGGAGTATTCTGATGATCCTGGGTCAAAGAATAATGGCGGGGAACTCGGTTTCTTTACCCGTGGACGCATGGTTCCGGAGTTTGAAAAGGCCGCTTTTTCATTGAAAAAAGGCGAAATAAGCCAGCCGGTAAAGACCACTTTCGGATATCATATAATAAGGCTTGAGGATCGCAAGAAGGCGCATCAGAAGACGCTGGATGAGACAAAAGAGCAGATCAGGCAGACCCTGCTCAAGGAGAGGCAGAAGAAGGCCATGAATGAGCTGTTGAAAAAACTTGAGAAGAAGTATAAGCCGGAGATGCATCCGGAGCTTCTTGGCTCTTCGGCCCCAATGGGCCATGCAATGCCTGCTCACTAAGGGGAAGCCTGTTTGGCAAGGGCAGGGGGCCGGTTTCGGGATGGCTGGCCCCTTGTCTGAATTTATTTCTCTTGAATTGAGCTGTTGCTTGATAATTATTAGACATTGTCAGCTCCTGAACAAGGGGTCCATTTATTATCTGGGCACATCAGATATCCTCTTTACAAAGTTTCAAGATGCTCCATGCGCATACGCCATGTTGCAGTCTTTGGTTTCCTGTTATCCTGACCTGTTTCGGGCCGCAATGAACCGGCATCTATTTTGAAGAATCAGATGAAAAGACCTGACAAGAAGGTTCTGCTATCTGCTGTATACTGGCTGGCAGGGCTGATTCTTATAATGGTGCTGCCGCATCTTGCAGCCAGGCTCCAGACCAAAACCATCTCCTATTCACAGTTCAAGGCCCTGCTCAGTCAGAAGAGGCTTGTGGCAGTGGAGCTGGCACCCGATTCCATAAGGGGGATAGCCTTCATGGGGCCGTCAAGCATGATCGAATCGTTAAGGCTTGAACTGAGCCATGAACAATCCTCTTTCCGGCCCGGAGATATGTGGAGACAGATTTTTGACAACCGCGGGGAGCGCCTGCGGGAAACCATGCGGCGTCTTGAATCCGACCCTGCTTATGCCGAAGCGCTGATGCTGTTTTCCACTACCAGGGTAGAGGATAAGGACCTGGTGCGTCAGCTTGATGCAGCAGGTGTGGAGTATCATGGCGTCAGGGAGAGCATGATCAGCCAGATTTTCTGGGGCACTGTGGTCCCGGTGCTGTTCTGGATAGGATTATGGTTCCTGGTGCTGAGAGGCATGGGCAGGACCGGGGCCGGTCTGCTGTCAATCGGCAAGTCAGGGGCAAAGATTTCTGCCGAGAAGGATACAGGGGTGCGGTTCAGTGATGTGGCCGGGTGTGAAGAGGCAAAGGAAGAGCTTGCGGAGGTGGTCAGCTTTCTAAGGGAGCCTGACCGTTATGAGGCCCTTGGTGCCCAGATCCCGAAGGGTGTGTTGCTGGTCGGGCCGCCAGGCACGGGCAAGACACTGCTTGCAAAGGCCCTGGCTGGTGAGGCCGCAGTGCCTTTTTTCACCATATCGGGCTCGGAATTTGTGGAAATGTTTGTTGGTGTAGGTGCGGCCAGGGTAAGAGACCTTTTCACCCAGGCCAAGCAGGAAGCGCCCTGTATTGTATTTATTGATGAGATAGACGCCATCGGCAAGTTTCGCGGAGGTGTAATGCCGGGAGGGCATGAGGAGCGCGAGCAGACCCTGAACCAGCTCCTTGTGGAGATGGACGGATTTGAGCCAAACACCGGCGTCATCCTTCTTGCCGCAACAAACAGGCCTGAGGTGCTTGACCCGGCGCTGCTCCGTCCAGGACGTTTCGACAGGCAGGTAGTGCTTGACGCCCCTGATCTGAAGGGCAGGGAGGCAATTTTAAGGGTTCATGCCAGGGGTAAGCCTCTGGCTCCTGACACGGATCTTCGTGCAATAGCGCTTCGCACCCCGGGGTTTTCAGGCGCTGACCTGGCAAATCTTATGAATGAGGCGGCACTGCTGGCAGCCAGAAGGGGTGTGGCGCAAATTACACAGGAGTTTCTCGAAGAGGCTGCTGAAAAGGTCCTGGCCGGGCCGGAACGAAAGAGCCGCAGGCTCGGCAGCAGGGAGCGCAGGCGGGTGGCGGTGCATGAGGCTGGTCATGCGCTGGTTGCATACTACTGCCCCGATGCCCAGCCTGTAGCCAAGATTTCAATTATTCCGCGGGGCAAGGCTGCCCTGGGTTATACCCTGCAGCTTCCCGACGAGGAGCGTTTTCTAATGACCAGAAATGAGCTTCTTGACAGGATATGTGTATCAATGGGAGGCCGTGTTGCCGAGAAAAAGGTGCTTGGGGATATCAGTTCCGGGGCACAGAATGACCTTGAGGTGGCAACTGACATTGCACGGGGGATGATAGCGCGTTATGGCATGAGTGATGAGATCGGGCCGGTAGCCCTTGCGAGAGATACCTCGCCGTTTCTGAAGAGTGGCATGTTTGAGCAGGGCCCGCAGCTCAGCCCGGAACTGGCCTCCATGCTGGACAGGGAGGTGCATCGCATCTTGACAGAACAGGAGAAACGGGCAAAAGATATCATTGACAAGCATGAAGCCGCCCTGAACGATGTGGCGGACAGGCTTCTGCAGGAAGAGACCATTGCGGAAGAGGAGTTTGAATATATTGTAGTTAATGCACAGGCCCGCCCTGGCCCCAGTGAGGGAAATGGCGGGAAAGGAGAATGAACAATGAAAACAGACAGGAAAAAGAACGGCGGCAGGGCTGTCACCCTTGCGTCCTTCGCTGTGCTGCTGGCGTTGTCAATGGCGCTTGTTATGGGTGGTGCGGTCACTGCCCGGGCGGAAGAGTCCGGAATCCAGCTCCTGAGCCGTCTTTCAGATGCCTTTGCTTCAGTGGTAAAGAAGGTGGAACCTGCCGTGGTGTTTGTGCAGGTTTCCAAGACGGTGCAGGGTGGAGGCCCCGGAGGAATGGAGCCTTTCGGATTGTTCAACGATCCGTTTTTCCAGAGGTTTTTTGGTCCCCAGTTTCAGCCAAGACAGAGACAGCCCCGCAAATTCAAACAGAGGGGGGCCGGGTCCGGGTTCATAATTTCGCCTGACGGTTACATCATGACCAATAATCATGTGGTGGGCGAGGCAGATGAAATCAATGTCAAGCTGGCGGATGGCACCAGGTACCTGGCCAAGGTCGTTGGCACTGATCCCAAATCGGATGTGGCTGTAATAAAAATTGATGCTGATCACGACCTGCCTTATGTGAAGCTTGGCGATTCTGAAAAGCTCAAGGTGGGTGAATGGGTGCTTGCCATAGGCAATCCGTTTGGCCTTACGAGTACCGTAACCGTCGGCGTGGTGAGCGCCAAGGGAAGAAGTCACCTTGGCATCAATGATTACGAGGATTTCATCCAGACGGATGCCGCGATCAATCCGGGCAATTCCGGCGGGCCGCTTATCAATATACGAGGTGAGGTGGTTGGGATGAATACAGCCATCTTTTCCCGCAGTGGCGGTTCGATGGGGATAGGGTTTGCCATCCCGGTCAACATGGCGAAGGCGGTAAAGGAGCAGCTTCTCAAGAACGGCAAGGTCATCAGGGGCTGGCTTGGGGTGATAATCCAGGATATAGATGACGATCTGGCAAAGTCCTTTGATCTCAAAAAGGCGGAAGGAGTGCTTGTGGCTGAGGTGTCACCTGATTCACCTGCGGCAAAAGGCGGTTTGAAGCAGGGCGACGTCATCTTGAGATTCAATGGTGAACCTGTGGATGATGTGGGTGAGCTCAGAAACCGGGTTGCCCTCACTGCGCCTGGAACTGTGGTACGGTTTGATATCCTGCGTGATGGCAAGAAGAAGGTGATAAAGGTCAGAATAGGCGAGCAGCCTGATGCCAGGGTCGCCTCCAGTGAAAATCACAAGCTGCTTGGCAAAATCGGGCTGGTGGTGCAGGATCTTACTCCCGAGCTTGCGCAGCAGTTTGGTTATGCCGAGGGCAAGGGGGTCCTGGTGGCTGAGGTCGAGCCGGGCAGCCCGGCTGCAAGCGTTGGAATAAGGCCCGGGCAGCTGATTGAGGAGACCAACAGGGTCCGGGTGCATAATATGAAGGAATTTCTCAAGGCCCTTAAAATTTCAGACCGGACCGGCAGGGTGCTGTTCCGCATCAGGGATGGAGAGTACGGACGCTATGTGGCGATACGGTTGAAGTAACCCTTGGCTGAACAAGGCGTTTTCGTAATGCAGATATCACAGGCCCTGAACTGTTCAGCAGTCAGGGCCTGATTTTGCTTATGAGAGATGTTGGCGTCAACATGTCCGCCGCCTGCAGGATATGACAGAAAATTCTTTTCTTGCTCCATTCTGCTCCCTGGAGGATGCATACACTTCAAGGCCCCTGCGGAAGCTGGTCCTTCGCATGGACCCCGGGCAGGTATATTTTCTCAAGTTTGTTCTGGAGGGATATGACAATCTGTTTATGCTGAGTACCCTGGATAAAGAGCAGGGCGTGATGATTTTGCAGTCAGCAGATGGCACCCAGGATGAACTGGCCAGGATTCTGATCTCCCTCAAGGACAGGATCGGGCTGAAGTGCGCTGAAGTTTTGCAGGGTTTTCAATACCCCTGACCAGGGCTTTGGAGGTGGCCCATGCCCTGAATTGTCGGGTCTGGATTTCATGATTTTGAAGGGGAGGACAGAGTCCGTCAGCCAATGACCCGTGTCAATTTTTTCGCCCTGTTTGAAACAGGCTGGACCCGTTCTATTTTTTGAAAAAAATGTACAGGGCCAGGACCGCAAGGATGAAGGCGAAAAATTTTCTGAACTGGACCGTGGATACATGCTCAATCAGTCTGGCTCCGGCCTGGGCCCCGGCAATTCCTCCAAGTCCAAGGAGTATTCCCGCACGGTAATCTATATTCGCCAGTCTGCCGTGGGCAATCAGGGCCGAGATTGAAATAACCAGAATGGCCATGAATGAAGTGCCAACGGCCCTCTGGGCCGAATATCCCAAAAACAGCAGCAGGGGAATAATCAGGAATCCTCCTCCAAGGCCGGTAAAGGCGGCTCCCGTGCCTACGCACAGCCCGGCAACCAGCATTGTCAAATCATTTGCATTCATATTGATCGCACCATGTTTATTGTTCCGCATCGTCTGGCTGTCAGAGGTTCAGCAGGGCGAAAACCAAGTTTTTCATAGAGCCTTAAAGCAGGAGTATTGGCTTTATCAACATCCAGAACCGCCTGCGAGGCGCCTTTCTCCGCCGCTGCCCTGAAACTCTCCAGCACCAGTGCGCTTCCTATGCCCATGCGTCTTGATTCAGGCCTCACGGAAATTTTGATAATGTACAACTCTTCAAAAACAAGCCTGAAGCAGATAAAACCGACCGGCGAAGAGTCCACGCAATTGACATGTGCTGTTTTAATGTGCGAGTAACTGCCGACCGGGCCGTATATTTCTGCCTCAAAATCTTTCTGGCTCCAAATGGCATATTCTGAATATGAATCAATCGCGGACAGGGCTGGAATGTCATGTGGCATTAAATCTCTGATAATGACGGGCTGCATGAAGATTAACCCAAAACAGGCATGTCCGCCTCCGGGGGCAGATTCATTACCCTCGTTGAAAGGCGGCCCGCATCCCCTGCTTTGCGCTGAATAATCCTTCAGGAGGGCACATAGGGATTGATCCGGACCTTATGAGAAACAGCTGTTCTATCTTTTAAGAATTTCCGATGCCTGATTTATTGATTTTCTGCCGTATTCAACAATTGATTGCGTTGTCTCCTCGAGGGTGCTGTTATCTTTCAGGTTTTGCGACAGTTTTATAAGCATGGGAAGGTTTATGCCGGTTATCACCTCAATTTTCCCATCTTCAAGAAACGAAAGGGTCATGTTGGCCGGCGTGCCACCAAACATATCGGTCAGAATTAGAACACCGTTCCCCTTGTCCACCTTCTTGATTGTCTGTTTAAGCTGTTTCTGGATTTCGTCTATGGGCAGGGACGGATCTATTGATATGGCTACAACATTAGGCATATCGTCCACAATAAACAGGGCTGTTTTCAAGAGTTCTTCAGCCAGTGCCCCGTGCGCCGCTATTACTACTCCTACCATCTAACCCTCCAGTTGCATGTCCCTGTGAGTTAAAAGGACCTCTTCTTGGTTTTGGCAGAAATATTGCCTGAGCTGCTCTGCAATGGTAACGCTTCTGTGTCGGCCGCCAGTGCAGCCGATGGCTATGACAAGGTAGGACTTGCCTTCCTTGCGATACCGCGGAATTAAAAGGTCAAGCAAGTCCTTCAGCCTGTTCATGAATTCTTCTGTTTCCTGATTTTTTAATACAAAATGCTGTACGTCAGGATCCCTTCCGCTCATATGCCTCAACCCTGGCACAAAATAGGGATTGGGCAGAAAGCGCACATCAAACAGCAGGTTGGCATCGGCAGGCACGCCGTATTTGAAACCAAAAGAGATGACGTGGATCATCATGTTGTCAAGCCTGCCGCGATGAGAGTAAAGGGTTATTATCGCCGATCTGAGCTGATGAACATTGTAATTGGAAGTGTCTATGATTCGGGCGGCAAATTCCTTTAACCCGCGCAGCCTTTTGCGTTCGACAGCTATCCCTGTAACTATGTCTCCCTGGCTGTCCAGGGGATGGCGCCGCCGCGTCTGGCTGAACCGTTGCACCAGTACATCATCCCGGCAGTCAAGAAATAGGACTTCAAGGTGAAAACCGTCATGCCTTACCCTGGAGAAAATGGAATCGTACTGGTCCAGGAAGCCTTTTTCCCTTACATCCATAACAAGGGCCACCTTGTTGTCTTGCCCGGTACTGTTTTCAAGGATCAGCAGTAGTTCTGGCAACAGGGCAATGGGGAGGTTGTCAACACAGTAGTAGCCCATGTCTTCGAAGGCCTTGAGAGCCGTACTTTTGCCCGAGCCGGACATGCCGGTAATTACTACTGACTGGATACGGCGTAAAGGGCCGCGGGGCGACTGTTTGTCAGTTTCGTACATCCGCGCTCTCTATAATACGTGCAATGGCCTGGGCCGAGCCGGCTTCCATTATTGCATCGTATATCCCGGTCTTTTTGAGCAGGCGTGAGATTCTTGCCAGGACCTTCAGGTATGCGGTGGTCGCATCATCCGGCGCCATGAGGAGAAAGATTATATGCACGGGGCGCTTGTCAATGGCGTCAAACGGAATACCTTCCCTGCTGCGCGCCACGATAACAAGCATGTTATGGAGCCCGGCCACTTTACCATGCGGGATGGCCAGCCCCTGTCCCATGCCGGTGCTGGCCAGGTTCTCTCTTTCCATCAGAATCCGGAAGATCTCCTCGCTGTCCAGGTCCGTGTTGAGGCGCGCCGCATGCCCTGAAAGCAGCCGCAGCGCGCTTTCCTTCGTGTCGGCACTGAAACCAGGCAGGATACACCGGTCACAGATATAATCAGAAACGGTAAGAAACATTAGGGCTCTATGAGGCCGAGCGTTCCGTCGTTTCTCCAGTACACGACATTGATTTCATTGGTTTCCGCGTTGCGGAACGGGAGAAACTGGCGGCCCAGAATCTGGAGCTGGTCCACGGCCTCGTCCACAATCATGGGCTTGGAAATCATTTTTTCCACGGTAATAATTTCGTCTTCTTCATATTCCGCAAAATCATTCCGCCTGACATCCGGTTTTTCAATGCGGCTGGACTGACTGCGCCGTTTTATCTGCTTGTCCCTGTATTTCTTGAGCTGCCTTTCAATCTTGTCCGATACCAGATCAATGGCAGCCTTCATGTCATCCTGTTCTTCCTTGGCTGCCGCTCTTATGCCATCTCCTGAAATTACAACCTCAGCACACTGTCTGAATTTTTCAGAAGTTAGTACCACGTTTACATCCATTGGCCCGTCACAATATTTTTTAAGCTTGCCGAGCCGGTTTTCAGCATACTGTCTCAATTCATCAGATTGATCCAAATGCCTGAATGTAACATTAATGCGCATAGGGTTCCTCCATGGTTAAGGGTTTAATTTTTAAGGATTTAGCAGGATTAAAACTGGCGATTCACTTGGTGCGCGGCCGCTTTCTGCGATTTGAGGGCAGTATGCCGAGCATATCCCTGTATTTTGCCACTGTACGTCTTGCAATTTTGATGTTGTCCCTGGCAAGTATTTCAACAATTTGTTTGTCGCTGTACGGTTTGGCAGGATCTTCCGCGGCTATAAGCTGCTTGATGCGATCCTTGACGCTCTGTGTGGCCACCTCGTTTCCACTCTTGCCAGGCAGCCCGGAACTGAAAAAGAACTTGAGCTCATAGATGCCCTGCGGGGTGTGTACATATTTGTTGGTCGTAACCCTGCTTATTGTGGATTCGTGCATGTTTACGTCTTCAGCAACATTCCTAAGTATCAAAGGTTTCAGGTGGGAAATACCATGATCCAGAAAGTCCTTCTGAAACCTGACTATACTTTCGGTGACCTTGTAAATGGTTTTTTTGCGTTGATGAATGCTCTTCATAAGCCACAGGGCTGACTTGAGCTTGTCCTGGATGAAATTCTTGGCCTCGGGGCCAGCCGTCCCCTCTTTCAAGGCCTCCTTGTAATAGGAGTTTATGCGCAGGTTGGGTATGCCATCGTCGTTCATGGAAATGACATATTCATCATCGACCTTGTAAACGTATATATCCGGAACTATGTAGTGCGTGTCATCGGAGTTGTACTGACGGCCGGGCCGGGGTTCAAGGCTTGTTATTATGTCTATGGCCTCCACCACTTCCTGGACGCTTGCCCCGGTTGCCTTGGCCATGGCCCGGTAATTATGCAGTTCTATCTGGTGCAGGTGGTCGCTTACAAGTGTGCGGACAAGCTTGTTTTCAAAGCCGAGGCTGTCGATCTGTATCAGCAGGCATTCCCTGAGATCCCTTGCCGCCACACCCAAAGGATCAAAGGTCTGAATTTTTTTCAGGGTCGCCTCAACCTTTTCAGCGGCTATGCCCGTGGATTCAGCAATGTTTTCAATCGAGGCCTTCAGATAGCCGTTTTTGTCAAGGTTGCCGATTATGTTCAGGCCCGCTGCTATCTCTTCCTCATCCAGGTCAGCCATCTGAAGCTGCCAGATTAAATGGTCGGACAGATCCTGGGAGCTTGAGATTATATTTTCGTAATTTGGAGCCTCCTTGTGTTCAAAGGAGTATGATGGCAGGGTTGTCTTGGATTCATCCTCCCAGTAGTCTTTCCAGTTTATGTCCTTGACGGCCTGCTCTTCCCAGGGAGTTTTCTGGTCCTCGGTAGATGCCAGAGTGGGTATATTGCTCTCATCCCAATCGGCAGACTGTTCTTCCGCCATTGCGCCCCCATCATTTTTGTCAGAGGCGGGTTCGTCCATGGCAGTAGATTCTTCCAGAACCGGATTTGATTCGAGTTCCTGATTAATGGTTTCAATCAGCTCGATCCTTGATAGTTGCAATAGCTTTATCGCCTGCTGCAGCTGAGGAGTCATTACGAGCTGCTGGGCGAGTTTCAGATTCTGTCTAAGTTCTAAAGCCATATCTTGAAGAGCTTATCTCTTGGGTAGTCTCGTTTTTCACTGCGCGGTCAAACATGAACCACATGGTATGAAAAAATTGTTCGTGCTGCTTTTGCCAGCTGCATTATTATTCCCGCATATTGCCGGATTGTGAAAAAATGCGGAAGTTTCGCTTTTGATAAGGCCGTTATGTAAAACGGATTCTTCAGTTTATACAATATATGTGCCAATGCTTGTAGTCAAGGGGCGGCGGAGGGCGCGTCCGCGGCTGGAGCAGGTAAGCGAGGTCCGTTGCCCAGATGTTCAACGGGCCTTGGCCGCGGAAGAGTAATGTTGATAAATCGCATTCAGTCCTTCCAGGGTAAGATCAGGCAGTACCTCAGTAATAGACCTGCTGTACCTTGCAACCGTGTCTGCAAGGCCTCCTGTCGCAACAATTTTAGGGCTCCCACCCATTTCGTGGGCAAGTCTTTGCACCATGCCGTCGGTCAGTGCGGCAAAACCGTAGATTATGCCACTCCTTATGGCAGATACCGTATCCCGCGCCAGTGCGGGGCCGGGGGGCATGTCTAGTTCTACCAGGGGAAGTTTGGATGTGCGGGACGAGAGCATTTCGGCGGCGATTTTCAGGCCCGGTGAAATGGCGCCCCCAAGATATTCTCCCCTGGACGAAATGCAGTCAAAGGTGGTGGCGGTTCCAAAGTCAACGGCTATTGCCGCTCCATGGTAACGGTTCCAGACGGCTATGGCATTTACGATCCGGTCCGCGCCTATTTCAAATGGCCTGCTGTACCTTATGGGCATGGCGTGATCAACATTTTTCATTACTACAAGTGGTTCAATACCGAGGTATTTTACTGCCATCCTCTCCCAGGCCTCGGTAAGCGGCGGCACAACGCTGGCAATAATGACGCTTGATGCGGCCCTGAGTAGTGAACGGGACGTTAATGGCAGGGAATTGAGCCTGATGGCAATTTCGTCTTCAGTGGAGTAACGGTCTGAACGAATTCGCCACCGGCCCATAAGTGAATTTTTTTGATAAAGGCCTATAACCGTATGGGTATTGCCTATGTCGATGGCAAGGAGGAGTGATGCCTGATTCTGTATGGCTGAGCCCTGATTCATGCCGGGTGTGGTCCTGTATAAGTCGTATGAGGCCAAGTTCCTAAGTGAGAATCGCCGTTCCTCGCAAGTCTATAACATATCCTGTAGGGCAGCCATGATTTTTTTGCAGGGAGCGCATGTCTGTTTGAGGTCAGGTCGCGCTCATACTCATCCCATGAAATGGATAAGAAGTTTGAAGATAATGTCAAAAATGAATGTTCATGAATGATTCCGCTGTGATGTCTGGTTATGCCGGATCTCGCCGACAATAATGTAAGAAGCAAAAGAGACGAGATTTGAGGCAAAATGAAAGGCCTTTGTCTTCAGCATCAAATTCAGTCTTCACAGATATTATGAAAAGAGCCTTTTGGGAAAAAATATTGTTGACAAGGCCAGGCGAACCGTTTATTAAAAGCGAACTTTGATCTTGAGGCACCATTAATCCCTCATTCACGAAAGATACTGAGAGCCGTGACGAGGAATTGATGGGATAGGCCTCTATTGCGCTTTTGCAAAACCAATTTTGAACCAGAGATAAGATGTGTCAGGAGCATTGAAATGCCCACAATTAATCAGTTAGTCAGGAAGGGGCGCGCGAAACTTCAGAAGAAGACCAAGGCCCCGGCGCTTGATGCTTGTCCGCAGCGCCGTGGAGTTTGTACCCGTGTTTATACCACTACTCCAAAGAAGCCCAATTCGGCTCTGCGCAAGGTTGCCCGTGTAAGGCTTACCAACGGCATGGAGGTAACATCCTATATCCCAGGGATAGGACATAATCTCCAGGAGCACTCGGTAGTGCTGATTCGAGGTGGACGTGTCAAGGATCTTCCTGGTGTGCGCTATCATATTATCAGGGGAACACTTGACGCGCTGGGCGTGCAGGACAGGCGCAAGGCGCGTTCCAAGTATGGAACCAAACGGCCCAAGTAGCACATAACAGGTTTTGGAAGGCGGGATACAGCAATGCCAAGAAGAAGAGAAGTACCGAAAAGAGAAATAGCACCTGATCCAAAGTTCAACAGTGTGCTGGTGTCAAAGTTCATAAATGGCCTGATGCTCAAGGGCAAGAAGAATACGGCCAGGCGGATCTTCTATGATGCAATGGAAGTCATTGAGGCCAGGTCAAAGGAAGATCCATACAAGATTTTCGAAAAGGCCATGGAAAATGTAAAGCCGGTGGTTGAGGTGCGGTCAAGGAGGGTAGGTGGCGCGACCTATCAGGTTCCCCAGGAAGTAAGGCCGGACCGTCGGCGGGCTCTTGCGATCAGATGGCTGGTGGGTTTTGCCAAGAAGCGCGGTGAAAAGTCAATGGCCCAGCGTCTGGCCGCGGAGTTGATGGATGCATCCAATGAGCGGGGTGCAGCCTTTAAGAAGAAGGAAGATACCCACAAGATGGCAGAGGCTAACAAGGCCTTTGCTCATTACAGATGGTAGAAAATACAATCGATTAGATCTAATAAATGGCCGTGCCGCAGGAATGTAGCAAAGTTGAAGGGGCCATACTGGAGGTTTGAATAATGGGCAAGGAAAAGTTTGAACGCAGTAAGCCACACGTTAATGTAGGAACGATTGGTCACGTTGACCACGGCAAGACGACTCTTACCGCGGCGATTACCAGGGTTCTATC
>JALVQQ010000135.1:0-3657 GCA_027025395.1 Deltaproteobacteria bacterium
CTCAAGGTAATGACCGCCCGGATCGTTGAATACGGCATCTGTAAAAAAAATATATTTGGCTCCAAAATCACGGGTGACTCTTGCAACATCTTCAGCCACTTCGCCGGGATCTCTGCGCCTGATCACCCTTCCTTCAATGCCCGGGTATGAACAGTAAGTACATTTGAAAGGACACCCGCGCTTGCTCTGGATGTTAAGCATGCCTCCTGCCGAGATATAGTAGGAGGCAACTCCCCCATCGTATTTCACGGGCCTCCACTCACCTGCCGGGCCGGATGCCCTAAGAATCCCCCCGGGAAGCGGCCTGCCGGACTCTATGGAACCGGCAATGCGGGGCACAATGCCCTCTCCCTGGCCGACCACGCCCCACTCGACCCCAAGGAGATCCATTAATCTCCGGGGAAAAAGAGAGAAGGCCGGCCCGCCCGCCACTATCGGGACATCTGAGCTGGCCCGGACAAGCTCCACGGCTTTTATGGCGTCCTCGATAAATGAAACCGGCCCGGTGCTGTCCACATTGTCCAGATTCCTTATTGAAAGCACCACCAGACCGGGGGCGTAATCTTCAATAACCTTGCCAAGCCTCGAAAGACCATCTTCCGCAAGCACATCAAAAAGACGGGTGTGAAACCCCTCGGCTTCCAGTGCCCCTGCAATATGGGCAAGCCCCAGGGGATAAACCGGATAGGGCACCTGCGCCCGGTTGGCTGAAACAAGAAGACACCTCATGCCGGATGTCACCAGGGCCGGACAGGAGTCTTACCCTTGCCCCTGCAAAACAGGGAGAGCCTGACAGAAGCAGGCTGGAGGGGAGCGACATCGACAACACCGGCGACCATTGCCTGAATTTGCGGGAAAAACCTGATTAGCCTCACGGCCTCTTCACATGCTGCTGCCTCTGGATCATGCCGGTCAAGAACCGCATAGACCGGACCAGAGAGGCCAAAGTGGGCGGCCGCCTCTGATGCCGCAATGTTTGGAAGCGTATGGCTGAACAGCAGAGGCGCCGGAGCCTCTTCCCGCACCGTCTGCGCAAACTCCAGATCCGTAACCAGGGAACCATACCGGCTGCCAATCACAATACCCGTGCCGGTCTTGTCCGGAGTCCACCCTGCATCCCCAAGCAATTTCCCCGTGGCCGCCACCGCAACCCTGGTTACAAGGTCCATACGACCCCAGCGTCTCGGTATATGCTGCAGGTATGCCGCAAGGGTTTCAGAAATATTATCCGGAAAGTCTTCCGTGCACATAAGAACTGTTTGTCCGGACAGCGCGGAAACAGCCACGGGAATTTGATAATTTTTCATGACAGCACAGCCTGGTTGTTGCACATGCGAAACAGGACAGATTCCACGGCTCGTCCCCTATCCCCCTAACCAGCAGACAGGATCCTCAGCGAGGTAATCTCCTGTTACATTGTATGCATGCCCGCGGCAGCCGTAACACAGATTTCCGATTTCACATGAGTGGCACTTGCCCTTGACCATTTTTCTGACATTTCTCAACTCCTTGATAACCTTGCTGCTTTCAAGTATCTCTCCAAGGCTTTGCTCTGTGATATTGCCAACAGAAATGGCCACGCCCGGACAGGGATGTATGTCCCCGTTTGCAGTAAGGGTGCAGGAGTATTCATGGCGGGCGCAATGCGAGCCTGCCAGTGGCGGATGCGCCCGCCACCTGCGCCCGAATTCCGAGGCGTCAATCAAGGCAAGTCTTTCAAAAAGCTCCTTGAGTTCATGGGGCCCAACCTCAAGTTCAGGGTGTTCCTTGGCCCGGCCCTGCCACGTCATGACCTCAACGTAGGGCGTAAAACCACTGTTCCTTGCCCAGCGCCACAACTCGGGCAGTTCATCTATATTCTGGCGGCATATTATGGTCTCCACGCCAAGCTTCATCTCTCCGTCAGGATATCCGGCCCTGACAAGGGCCTCCAGGCCCCGGCTGATGGCCTGGGCCGTCCCGGGTCTTCCAGCCAGAAAATCCTGCACTTCCGGCCGCCTGCTGTTCATCTTGATGACAACGGGAATACCGCGCCTGGCAAGCCTCCTGGCAAACTCATCATCTATCAGCGTGGCATTGGTAAAGAGATCAGCCTTAAGCCCCCTGGCAAGGATGTGATCCAGAACGGTAAACAGGTGTGGGTAAAGGGTTGGCTCTCCGCCCCCAAGCACAATTATCTTTCTTGCCCCAAGGCCCGCAGCCTGATCAACGGCATCCAGCACCTCTTCAAGTGAAAGTTCATTATCAAGAGGCCGCCCTGACGATGCATAGCAGTAAACGCACTCCAGATTGCATCTTCTGGAAAGCTCAAGCTCCATTGAAAGCAGGCGGTTGTTCTTTCTTGCCTCGGCAATTTCATCAGGGCTATATTCAAGCCCCCAGGTTTCTCCAAAACAGCTCATAATATATTAATCAAAACGAAAATAACCAGACATTCCGTTACCTTTTCCGAACGTATCCACATCTTGGAATGCTCAGCTTGAAATGCTGCAAACCGGACCTCCGATTGTACGCTCCCGTACTGTAGCTCTGGAACCAGCAGTTTTGCCCGGGTCTGAACCAGGCTATTGATCATAGCAAAAATTCTTCCATATTGTCAGGCGTTATCACCGCAGTAGTTACGTTTTCGTAATTTTTCAAAAAGGTTTTGGGAAATTTCCGTCTCCCTTTTTCAGGATTCCATTTGAATTCATAGGCATAAATTTTTTGATCCCTTTCTTCGATATAATCAATTTCCTGCTGCTGGGTTGTCCGCCAGAAATAACATTTTGTACAAATTAAACGATTATTGAGGAATTTCTGCCTCTCACTTATTAAATAATTCTCCCACAACGCTCCGGCATCCGTCCGGCTGGACAACGGCATGAAATTCCCTATAACCGCATTTCTGATACCATTATCATAAAAATATATCTTTTTACCCTTTTTAATTTCATTTCGTACATTCCTGCTCAACGCCGGCAGCCTGAACAGAACAAATGCCTTTTCCAGCAGGTCAATATATCGTTCCACTGTCTGACTGCCAGCCCCTACAAGCTGGGCTATTTCATGCATTGAGACCTCGCTTCCAATTTGAAGAGCTACGGCCCTGAGAATTTTTTCCAGCAGAACAGGCTTTTTGACCTGCTCAAGGGTTAAAAGGTCCTTATAAAGGTAACTTTCAGCCAGCAGCCTGATAAGTTCCTGCTCCTGCCCCGGCGAAGTGACAATCTCAGGATACGAGCCGTAAACCAGCCGATGCTCAATAAGCCGTTTCTCTTCCATCAGACCGTTCTCCCTTACCAGTTCGGCAAAAGAGAGCGGAAGCAGGTGAAACTCGAATTTACGGCCTGTAAGGGGTTCGGCCAGGGAAGCATTTAATTCAAAAGCAGAGGAACCAGTGGCAATAACCTGCAGCCCGTCAATCTGATCAACGGCAAGCTTGATAGTAATGCCAATATCTGGAATTCTCTGGGCCTCATCAATAAATAACAGCTCACTTTCACCCGCCATGGCACGCAGCTTGGTGGATGTGCATTTCTCAAGCAAAGCTCTGACATCCGGCTCATCCGCATTAAGCTCAAGAACTTTTTCCTTTCTTTTCCTGAGCAGTGCTTTAACAAGCGTAGTCTTTCCATCCTGCCGGGGTCCAAACAGGAGAATGGCCTTGCCCTTGAA
>JALVQQ010000135.1:3667-4680 GCA_027025395.1 Deltaproteobacteria bacterium
GTTCCCCCATGTCTCTCATTATAATATTTTTAATTTCCATGTTAAAAATATTATATTTTTTTAACCAAAAAACAAGAGGGGAGCCTGGGCTGAATGGTGGCCGCAAAAATAGCGCAAAGTTAAAAGCTCAAGACCAAAACAGCAGAAACCATGTTTGCATCCATTGTCCATCCTTGAGCCAACTTTCATGTCAGGAGGCATGCCCCATATCATGAAAGTTCATTCGGATGAAGGCCTACCTGTAATCAAAAAACCTTTTAGGTTTTCTTCCTCCATGCTCAAACATCCTTTTCTTTACGGATTCAAGGGTCTCGATCCGTATGTCCGGTTTTACCCTGATCCGCGCCTGCATCAGTGACAGGAGCTGCTCCCTGCCAATTGAGCCATCCTCCCCAACCCCCACGACAACAGTAACGTGATCCGAAAGGTCAAAATCAGCCCTCACCTCAACATAGGCAGCTTCAACCTGGGGCACCTCCTGTAGAACATGAAAAATCATCTCGGGATACAGGGTTGTTCCACGATACTTCAGGCGGTGGGCAAGCCTGCCCTCAATCGGACCAAGACGCGGCGTATTCCAGCCGCAGGGGCAAGGCCCGTCAAAAAGCCTGGCCACATCTCCTGTACGGTAGCGCACCAGAGGCAATCCCTCCACTCCAAGCGGGGTGACAACCACTTCCCCGGCCTCGCCAGGGGCGACAGGCCTTCCCTGTGAATCAACAACCTCTGCATACATCAGTTCAGGGTGAACATGCCCGCCCGCGCCGTAAACACACTCGCAAAAACAGGTCTGCATCTCGGTAGAGGCATAAGTCGAGGCTATTCCGCACCCCCATGCGCTGGAAAGGGCTGCACCCAGGGGCAGCAGCTCCAGGCGCGGATTCCGTACCGGCTCGCCGATTGCCACCACGGTCTCTATCCCGGAATCAGCAGGCTCGGCTCCGCTCTCCCTTGCCCGCCTTGCTGTTTCAAGCAACATTGACGGGACCCCTATAACGGTACGAGGCCTGAAC
>JALVQQ010000135.1:4690-5528 GCA_027025395.1 Deltaproteobacteria bacterium
ACTCCGGAGTGATATGCAAGCCCTGCTATGAAACAGCGGTCAAGGGTCACTGCCACAACCACCCGGTCCCCATGCCTCACCCCGGCTCCATGAAGCGCCACGGCCTCGTTAAATGCCAGCCGGTCAATATCGGAAACTGTAAGCGGTACGGAAAGAGGCCTTCCGGTTGTCCCCGAGGTCTGTGAAATATCTGCCGGAGCGATACCATCACGAGGCATGAAATCAAAGGCGTTTGTTTCAATGTCCCTGCGTTCAGTAAAGGGCAGGGCCTGGAATGCCTTGATATCAAACGGGGCATCAGCATCAAAACCGCATGCGGCGAATCTGTTCGAATAAAACGGCGAACGCGACGCCCAGGCAAGGTGCCTGGCCAGCAGGAGATGCTGAACTTTTTCTATTTCGCGCCTTGAGTCTTCCCGCAGCCGGAAGGCCCGGGCAAGAGACCAGCGATGCAAGTTTCCGGATTTCAAATCAATTCAATAAAAGCCAGTTGGGAAAAACGGAATTTTCGACCAGTAAATACAGACTCTCCTGCAGCTGCCCGCAGGCCATAAAGGAACAATCAATGCTCCAGCTCTCTTCTTATCGCCTCCCTGACCCTGACTTTCAGGTCATATATGCTGTGGGTACGGCTTCTGCCACGGTCCGCGCGCACAGGAGGCAGGAGTACCATCTCAACCTTCCGGGGATTTAGCCATCTCGCCCCTGGGGGCATGACCCGGGCTGTACCCTTCATGCAGACCGGCACCACCTGGCAGTCCAGTTCGTATGCAAGGTAAAAAGCCCCGTTCCTGAAACGTCCAAGCCGACCGCTCCGGGACCTGTGGCCCTCGGGCCA
>JALVQQ010000136.1 GCA_027025395.1 Deltaproteobacteria bacterium
GGCCGGAAGCATCACTTCGGGGCTGAGGTATTCAGTAACCCGCTCTCCAAGCCCGAGCCTGTTAAGCCCAGCGGCAGCCAGAACGATTGCGTCGTACATGCCATCATCGAGCTTGCGAAGGCGGGTATCCAGATTCCCCCTCAGGGACTCTATCCGCAGGTCAGGCCGGAGCTTTTTTAGTTGTGAAAGCCTGCGAAGGCTGCTTGTGCCTACCCTTGCCCCCTGAGGAAGCCCTGCAAGGGAAACGCCGTTTCTGCTGATCAGGGCGTCCCTCGGATCCTCCCTGAGAGGAAAGACAGTAACCTCCAGGCCTTGGGGCAGTTCTGTCGGACAGTCCTTGAGGCTGTGAACAGCAAGGTCGGCCTCCTTTTTCAGGAGGGCGTCTTCAATCTCCTTGACAAACAGCCCCTTGCCTCCCACCTTTGCCAGAGGGACATCAAGAATCTTGTCTCCCCTGGTTACGACCTTGAGCAGTTCAATCTCCACTCCAGGCCACTTTTTTTCAATCTGGTCCTTTACCCAGCCGGACTGGGTCAGGGCCAGCAGGCTTTTTCTGGTAGCCAGGGTAAATTTTTCCGGCATGACGAAATATGGTCCTTTCCTGTTTTCCGGATGAGACAGCGGCTTCCGGGCTGACAAGCTAACCGCCACATGAGCCGCAGTTGGTGCTGGTGCAACCACTGCACGAGCCTGAGGCCCTGGAACCTGTTCCGCTGAAGCTGTTTCCGGACTTGAATGCACATGCAGACATGCGTTTTCTGGTATTTTTTGAGCCGCACCTGGGACATTGCACAACCTGGCCTGAACCAAGGATCAGCTGTTCAAAATCCTCTCCGCACTTTTCGCATTCGAATTCATAAATTGGCATCTGCTGGTACCTCCTTGCAACTTATCCGCAACATGTGGACACAAACGGCGATCCGCATCCATTCCTTGAAAAAAACGTCTATTTCCACAGCTGTTTTCCGGGTCTTTCCGAAGAGCATTACAGATCTGTCCAGCTTGAATTTTATTAAAAAAATCGCTGCGTCCAATTTTTCAAATGCTCAATTCAGGACTGATCCTGCCTGAGACAGCATGGAATCTACGATACTAACCCTTATCAGCAAGGGCTTCAAGGATGGCCGCGCAGAGGAGAGGGATCATTATTTCATGATGGCCTGTAATATTATATCCCTTTCCTCCCTCCATGGTTGGCCTGTTCACGACATTTGCAAGAGGCCGGTACTGGCGTATGAAATCAAAATTGGCCGTGGTCAAGCGAGCAACTTTGTAGCCCTGGTTTCTCACCAGTGTCAGGGCCTTGAGAAATATTTCCGGCATTATTACAGCCGAACCGATATTCAGCAGCACGCCGCCCTCAAGGCCGCTTACCAGAGAGGCAAACAGTCTGAAATCATGGTGGGATGCCTTGCCGGTTGCGGCCCCGTCCATTGAGGGATGGATATGGATTATATCGGTGCCCAGTGCGACATGAACCGTAAGGGGGATGCCAAGACGGCTGGCCTGCGCAAGAAGGCTCACGCCGTTGTAGGGAAAGGCTTCTTCCATGAGCCTTTTACCAACTGTCTGGCCCAGTCCCTTGCCCGTTTCAGCAGCCTCTTTTATGGCGCTGTTCAGAAAAACGCCTGTTTCACGGGCTGCCCCGAAGCTGCCGTCTCCAAGAACCGCGCCCACATCCTCTGATGTCTTTCCTGCAATGGCTGTCTCCGTATCGTGTATAATGCAGGCGCCGTTCACTGCAATTGCCGAAATTATACCCTGCTTCATAAGGTCGATAAGAAGGGGGGCGAGGCCAACCTTTATTACATGGGCCCCCATGCACAGAAGAACCTTTCTGCCGCTGCTTACCGCCTTTGCCACGGCGGAAGCCACGGCAAGGAGGTCCAGGGCAGCAAGCTGTCTTGGGAGGCATTGCAGAAAATCCCTCACCCTCATGCCTGCCTTCAGGGGGGATGCGAAATCTTCAACAGTAACCTTGCTGGGCCGGTCAAACAGTGAATATGTCTTCAGGCCTGAAAGGTCAAATGGCTCGGGATAACTCATGCAAACAGCTTCCTTTCCACAAGTTCACAGATGATATGTATAATAAATATGTGCACCTCCTGAATTCTCGGTGTGTCATCAGAGGCGGCGCTGATTATGATGTCACACAGCGGCTCCATTTCCGCCGTCTGTTTGCCTGTAAACCCTGCGGTTATGGCATTCTTGCCGCGGGCAGCTTCCAGCCCTTTCAAAACATTGGGAGAGTTTCCGCTTGTGCTTATCCCTATAACCACGTCTCCCTCGGCAGCCAGGGCATCCACCTGTTTTGAAAAGATCAGGCTGAAGTCGAAATCGTTGGCAACGGATGTCAGAACAGATGAGTCCGTTGTAAGCGCGATGGCCGGAAGCGGCCTTCGATTCATGCGGAAACGGTTTACAAATTCAGCTGCCATGTGCTGGGCGTCAGCGGCGCTGCCTCCATTTCCGAAAATCAGAATCTTTCCCCCTTTTTCAAGGGAAATGACCACTGCATTCGCAAGCCGTTCCACACTTTCGGCACAGAGCGGAATGCTTTCCTTGATGGCTGTTACAGTATCGGCTGCGATTTTGTGGAGAAACTCCTTCATGCGCCTGCTACCTTTCAAGTGCGTCAAATCCAGACAGTTCCGCTTCAGAGGCAAGGAGTCGGCCAAGCTCGGTCATCTGCTCCATGGCCTCCTGGCGCGCCCTGATGGCACCTTTTGCCTCTACGTTTCTGTACAGCATGGCGCCGGCATAATCGGCATCCACGGCATCAAAAAAGTATTTCATTACCCGGATTACACCGTCAAAGAGCATCTTCCCCTTTGTGGCGCCGACCGATACAAATATTCCCTTGCGGCGCTTTCCGCCCCAGGGCCCCCTTTTAAGCAGGTATTTGCTTACCCAGCACGCCTGGGAACGTTCCACCATTGCCTGTGTGATGGAGGTAATATTGTAAAAAAAGATAGGCGAGGCCACCACCAGCACATCCGACCGGGCTATCTTTTCAAACAGTTCCTTTCCGTCATCGTCTATTATGCATTCGCCGGTTTCATCACACCCGCCGCATTCCAGGCAGGGTTTAACCTTGACCGAGGCAAGACGTATCTTTTCTGCGTTTGCGCCGCCCTGAAGCGCCGACTCCAGTAGGGTGTCGGTCAGGATATCGGTATTTCCGCCCTTGCGCGGTGAACCATTTACAATCAGAATATTCGTCATGGCAAAATCTCCGTTTCTGTCATTGAATGTGTCCTGGATGAATAATCCCGCTAATTATGCAGCTCAATGCCAAGGTCAACATGGCAACACGGTTGCACTAATTGTAACACGGAATTGCCCAGGAACCTTCTTTTGCGGGAGATATTATTAAAAAAATAAGGCAGAAGCTGAAATTGGTATAATCGGCCTCCAAAGAATAGTTTGTTCTGCTGTTGTCGGATGGAATACAACTTACGATTTACTCGAAGATAATCGTACGTACCTGCAAATTCAAGGTTCACCACAGAATGCAAGCTTGACGGGACGATAGGCAGCACATATTGCTGGCGGGTGAAGTAGTGCACTCCAGCCTCAGGTACGAGCTGCTTGACAGCTTTAGCCAGCCTGTTATCTATCCTGCCCCCTGAAATAGAAGACGAGGCCGGTTGAACAGACAGGCCGGGCCTCACTGTCTTCCAGACCTATTCCCAACCCGGCCGGTGGACACCATCCACGTACCTTCCGAAAGGCGCATGTTCTCTCATGCCGTCAAGTGAAGGACATATCAGGAAATAGGGACAGGCGAATTATGCTTGACACGCATCTCCTGCTCCATTAATTTCAATCCATAACACTCCGATCCTGGCAACACAGTTTTCAAGTGAGGAGGAATTTCCATGCCACGCAAAGCCCGCATGCTCATAGAAGGTGAACCAGCAGTTTACCATGTCATGTCCCGTACAGCCCTTGACGGATTTGTCATTGGTGATGCGGAGAAAGATTATCTCCTGCAGCTCATCAGGCACTTGAGTTCTGTCTATTTTGTTGAAATTCTGACCTTTTGTATCATGGGAAACCATTTCCATATTGTGGTGCGCATGCATCCGGGCGCAGATTATTCTGATGAAGAAATCAAGGAGCGTTTTGTCCGATACTATGGAGACAAAAAGACATTGACCTCCGGTCAGATTCCCATGTTTCGGGAGAAATGGGCCAAACTCTCCGAGTTTATGAAGGAAATCAAACAGTGCTTCTCCAGGTACTACAACAAACTCCACAAACGGCGCGGTTTTTTCTGGGCAGACAGATACAAGAGTGTCATTGTGGAGGAAGGAGAAACCCTTATCAATTGCCTTGCCTATGTTGATCTTAACCCTGTTCGCGCCGGCATAGTTGAGAAACCTGATGAATACCGCTGGAATGGCCTTGGCTGGCATGCCCAGACAGGCAACAGGGACAGGTTACTCTCATTGGATTTTGGCCTGGAGGATCATGAAGAAACTGATATTTCTGAACGCCTGGCACGGTACAGGGAATTTGTTTATGAAGCAGGTGCTGTTGAATCGGCCAGGGGAAAAAGTATCAGTGAGGAAACCCTGACAAAAGAAAGGGCTAAAGGGTTCAAGCCTACCCTTGCGGACAGAATGCGTGCCCGCACCCGTTACTTTACGGACAGCGGTATTATCGGCAGCCGGGAGTTTGTCAGGAGGTTATGGAGCCGGCTGAGAACAGATGAAGACAATCCGGACAAGACACCGGTAAGCATCTCCGGCATACCTGGAATGTATTCTCTGAAGCGGTTGAGTGAAAATATTTCATAGGAATTCTTTTTTCGAGGATGTACAGCAAATTACAATAGTTCAATATTGGAGGGTAGCCTCTTTTCAAGTCTTTTTGTCGTTATAGATACATTATAGACAAAATCATCCGGCTTTCTATGAAATTCTTCCGGTAATCTTTTTATACTTGAGATGTAAATCAGCACTTGCCGATTGCAATCTTTTATCTCTTGTCCACAGAAGCATATGGCCTAATTTTGCAGATGCTATCAGGTGAATATCAACAAATCCAATACCTTTGCCATGTAGTTTGTGTTGTTCAACAAAATATAGGAATTCGTCAAAATAAATCACCGGCGCCTGGGGAAGTGCTTGAAGTAGAGATAAAATTTCCTCTCTGTTTTTCAGGTTGCCACAGGCAAGTTCACCAATAATGTGTGGATGACAGGAAACCTCGCAGTTTAAAAGCAGTTTTTCTAAGTGGCTGTCACCTTAGCGAAAATGGTCAACCCAGATTGAGGTGTCAACAAGGACCATTATTGTGATGATTTTGCCTGCCTGCGACGTGGAATATCGCGTAATTCTTTTTCTGTACCACCAAGCATTGCAAGGCGCTTGCTGCTTTCACGTGCGATCAGAGCTTCAAGGCCGAGTTTTACCAAAGCTGTCTTTTCCTTGATGCCGGTCAGTAGAGAGGCTTTCTCCAATATTTTATCATCTATGTTTAGTGAGACCTCTTAAAAAG
>JALVQQ010000137.1:0-3620 GCA_027025395.1 Deltaproteobacteria bacterium
GCCGTATCAGCCTGAGCCTTAAACTCATCACCGCTTATGTGGAATATATCGTCAATCGGTAGCCCTGAAGCTCTGAGTGCCTCAGCGGTCCGCTTCAACACCTTATCGCCAAATTCATGGCCGAGGTTATCATTATACCATTTCAGACCGTCAACGTCTATGGAGGCCACATGAGCCTTTTTATCTGCCTCATCAAATGCCCTACGGTTTGGAAGCCCTGTAAGGTGGTCGGTCAGTAGCTCCTTTCGCATTTCTTCTGGAGTCATTTCTTCGACTTTTTTCCGACGCTCCAGGTCTTTCCTGCGCTCAGGGCCAGTGTACTTCTCTTTTTTCGGCTTTGCGTGCTCCTCCAACCAGTCGTTCAGATTTTTAGGGCCGTAGAACCTGAGTGTCTGTATGGAGCCAAGCCCTTTCCAGCCTTTAGGATAATTCCTGAGATACGCTTCTGTGGCTTCCCGTTTGCCGGCGTAACCCAGCATAATCTTCCATTCATCGAATTTTCCCGTCTCAGGGTCGTTCTGGCTAATAACGAAAACGGGCAGATCCTGGATGGAAGCCCTTGGCTCAGGGTTTATGAAGACATCAACCTGGTCGCCATCGGGGGCCTCGGTGCGTCTGATATAGCCGTAGTGGTCGTGAAGCTTCGATTCCCATTTGACTGGGGAGCCAGGTTTGCTTCTACGGATGGAACCGGCGGGATTCTCGATGCTTATATCCAGATTGCCTATTTTTATGTGGCCCTTCTTATAGTTGCCTGCCTCAATCTGTGCGGGAGAAGGCTCTGTTTCTGCTTCCTCGGCGGCGGCCTTTATGTGTTCGGCCTGTTGAGTAGCTATTTGCTCCGCTTGCGGTTTTTCAGATACTTCGCTTTCTTTCAGTGCTTTATCAGCCCACTTCTTGCCTTTGTATTCCTCCAGGACATTGCGGGGGACACGTTTGCCCTCTTTTAAGGCCTTGCGTATGCTCTCGGCATGCCGCTTTGATAGGTCCGTAGTTGGGACACGGGGCAATTCATCGCCGTATTCAATTGCTCGTCTGATGCCCCAAGGGTCTTCAGCGGATTCAAGTTGTTCTGGAAACAGTTCACGCAGCAAGGGCCTAGCCGCCTGCAATTCTTCTATATTCGATGGGTTTATTGCTTTGCGCAGCTCCCAATAGGTCATCTCCCAGGGCTGCTTGGTCTTCGGCTTATGGCCTACCTCAGCCTGCGGCTCCGTTTCGTGCGCGGGAACTTCTTGAAAAAGTCCACCTGTTCCAGTCTCCTCTCGGCCTGCTGCCTGCTCTTGTACGGGCCTCCCAGGTTCCGGTGGTGGCCCTTCTTGTCCTTGCTCTCGCTCACTACGTACCACCCTTCCTTGCGCTTCACGATCATAAGGTAACACCTCCTCCTGTGTTGGTGATGGCGATACGGCAGACGGCAAAGGCTCCTGTGGGACCAACGCCGCCAATCTTTCTTGTTCCGCCAAGTCGGTATTGAGGGCCTGCAAACCGAACGGGGACTGCCTCAAGTATTCTTGCCGTGCAAAGTGCTCCTCAAAGGCCCTGGCTGATTCTTCCGCAGACTTGCTTACAGGGATTGCCTCTTTAATCTCTGTGGCAAATGGCTCAACAAGATCAATAGGTTGAGCCAGCTTCTTTCTTCTCTGGTTCTCTATCTCTATGATGCGGTCAAGTTTGCGCCCGATAGCCTGAGCCAGAGGATCGTCCGGGAGCCCTTCTTTTATTGCCTGGATTTGCTGAGGCGTTATGGCTCCAGCCCTGTAATCCTGTTGCACCGCTTTAAGGAATTGTTTGGCCCGATCAATCTGTTCTTTGGTGTACTTCGGCCCTTTCCCTGCTGTTTCGCTGGGCCGTATCCTCATCATATGGCCGCCCACAGTAATTGCTGGCGTAGTCACTGCGGCTGCCAATGCGCCCCCTATGGCCTGTTCCGCCATGCCTTCGGTGAGGACTTTCTCAGGGTTTGTTGTATATTTTTCAGCGATATTCTGGACAAGCTGCTCGATGGCACTCTGCGGCGCTTCCTCAATCAGTGACTCGCTGATCGTCTCTTTTAGGATTGCCTTCCACAGCGGGCCTGCCTCGCCCCCTACGATCCTGCCGAAAATGGCTCCTGAAGGGGCGCCTGTGATCCCTGTGGTCAAGGTAGTAGTGGTCCCGACAAAGGTTGCCCCTGCGAGGGCGAGGGCCTTCCTGGCAAGGCGGTCTTTCTCGACAGCCGAAAGGTCATCGGGCAGGCTATTTATTATCTGTCTGTACTCAGGGGACTTCTTTAATTGCTTGAGGGGTGTGTTATAGATCTGGTCATAAGTCTGCTGTGCATTCGTTACGCCTGCGGTGACGCCTTCGCCTATGGCCCCTCCGATGATACCTGCGATTTCGTTGGAGACCCCTGCACCTATCAGGGATCTTGCTATTGCGCCGCCCCCCAACATTCCGACTGCCGCGAGAGGTAAAGACTCAACAGCTATCCCTACGATCTTTGCGGGACTCTTTATCCCTGGCCCGAAATGCAGTTTGCCTTCCTTAGTCCTTTCAAGGAAGGGTTTCGCCATCTCCCGCTTCATGCCTGGAGACAGGCTTTCCTGCCAGTATCGCTGTGACTCCCGTGATACCCGCTCTGCGGTCGCCCCAGGAGTTAGGGCCTGCATCGCCTCGCCTGTTCTGGCAAGTTTCTCCTTCCCTGTGAGTGCCCCAGCGGTTTCAGTAGCCAAACCAAGCCATGTTGTCGGCTGCTGTAGCCTGGTGGTTGTGGCAAGCATCCTGCCGACGCCAGCAAGGCCGCTCATGAGCAATTTGCCGTAATCAGTGGCTTTCGTGCCCGTTTTGCCCGGCTGAGGCAATGCCCCAGCTTCCTGCCTCAGTGTTCCACGTGGAACGAGAGCGGGTTGCTGACTTTCATCGGGACGTTCAGGTAGAGCCGACTCCTCTATACCCTCAAACTCCGCAAAAGGGCTTTCAGGTGATGGGGGGACTGGAGGAGGGCCTCCTGGCTGGATGGGTACAGCATCGTTCCACAGTTCTGGATCAAATAATGACTTATAAGCCATTTAATCAGCCTTTCTTCTTTTTCCTCTTCTTAGCTTTCTTGATGACACGTTTGTGCACATTGCCTTTTGCATCCACAGTTACTTCAACAGTATTGCTGGTGGCCTTATCAACGTATGTGGCCTTCACTACTTGTTTCGGCCCCCTTGTCCTGGCTCCCTTTTGAGGAATAGCGTTGTTTGCCTGCGGCCCCTGCACTTGAGCCTTGGGAGGAGGTGGCGATGGTGCGGCATTGTATTTCGCTGGATTCTCCCAATAGTCTTGTGGTGGGGTCAGCATATCAGGGAAACCTTGTGGCGGCGTAAGAGCCTTTGCCCGCCCTGTAGCAGCCTGCTGCTGTGGCAAGGCTCCTTTGCCGATTGGCAACCTTGTCCTACGGTACTTCTCGAAGCCCAACGAGCCAGGCAGGTATTCAATGCCGTTCGGTCCCTTTACGGCCTTTACCTCGCCATTGGGTGCGATAACCTCCTGAATACCGTCACTCCATCGTCTCAGCCTATCTCCTGTCCGGGGGGATACTACGTCTTCGTAATCGGGTTGTCTTGCTGCACCAGTCCTCTGCCGTCCTGCCC
>JALVQQ010000137.1:3630-5507 GCA_027025395.1 Deltaproteobacteria bacterium
GGTCCCAAGTGCCTGATGTTCAAGGATATAATTCCTGATCCACGTCTCCCGATCTGGGGCGTTGGGTTTATAGTTACCTGCGGGATCTTTGTACCTTACATCATATTCCTTTGCCGCCTGCGACCAATTTACGGCAAGAGGATTTTTCTGGCCTTTCTTGCCCCTGGCGTTGATGGCGGCCTTGGCAAGCTCAGTTTTCTGTTTAATGAGGGCTTCCTGCACTTTGGGGTCAGCAAATACCATTAGGGAACTATAGAATTCGTCCTTACTCCTGAAGTATGCAGGTTTCTTTATCCCAGAAAACTTGACCAACAGGTCATTATCGGGGCCGAACTGTATTTGCTCGATGTTGGCCTTTTTCTCGCCATATTTGTTGAAATAGTCAATGATCGGCTTAGGGTTATTCACGGCAAGCCCCCATTTGGCCAGTGCAAAGTCGTTCTGGCGTTGTTTTTGTTGCTGCGTCATCCGCTTTGCAGTCGCCCATTTCTGTTCCTCAAAGCCTTCTTTACGCTCTGCCAGTCCCTGCGCCCTATCAGCGATCCCCATCTTTTCCCAATCAAGGTTTTCCTGATGTTCCTGTACTCTTTCCGCCATATCCTGATTAGCTCGTGCAGCCTGCTCCATAGCGGCTACTTTTCTCTCCTCTAGTTCCAGCGCCTTTTGTTTTAGGGCGATCTCTGCGGCATTATCCCTGATGATGCGTGGTGCGGCTGTGGGGCGTTTTATATAGGCCATGGCCTGATAGGGGTTAAACCTTGGCAGTGCCGCCTTTTCCCACATATTAGCTGATTGCTCTCCTGCTTGTATCCCCTGAATGAAACCCATTTCTTCCCTCCTCTAATTATGCCTGTGTCCTATCCCATATACCGCCGGAATGAATCCGTTGCGCCCTGTGCCATAAGTCTGAATTATTATCTGCTGGCGGATGATTTCCTCCGCCAGGGGCAGGTAACGCTGCACGTGGCTGGGGCAATCTGAAGTTTTGAGGCAACGCTCCACCAGCACGACCGAGGAAGTATCCTGCCATTTCCCCTCTAGGCTCCGTAACAGACCTTGCATAGCCACTTGCTACGTTTGCTACGGTTCCCGCCAGATTGCTGAGTGCACCCATTCTTGCTGCCTCTACGTTTGCTTCAGTGTTGAGCACATCCGCCTGCTTCGTGAGCAGTTCTGTACCCATATTTGCAAATTCTGAGGCCACACGAGCCGTTTGAGACGGGTTAAGCGCCGAACTGATCGTAGAATAGATTTTCGCCGCCCTCATTTTTTCAGCGTTCGTAGCAAGGTTTTCAGCTAATGCCGTAGTTTTGGCCTGGTCAAGATATGATTTTCTCGTCAACGCTCCAAACTTTCCAGAGGTCGGATCTATACCGTAAGACAGCATCCTTTTCGTCATGGCTTCTCGTGCCCCTTCGGCCTGCTGTGCCACATCTGATGCTGCCCTCGCCCTTGCTCCTATATAATCTGGTCTGGCGAGTCCCTGAAGGGCGCCTATGGCTCCAGTCTTCATGGCGTATTCCCGCCGTGCCTGGCCAAGGAGTTCCTCTGCGGCAGGAGCAAATTTAGTTTTGTAGTCCTGATAAGATTCCCTGAGATTCGTTAGCACCTCGTCAAAACCAGGGAGCTTTGGACCGCCTCCCCGCGAGATCTGCTCAGTGGCGGCCTTAACGAGATTCATGGCGCCACCGAACATATTTGCCACATCCCTTATGGACTTATCCCACGTTTGTAAGAACTGGGCAGCTAATTTGCTGCCCTGGTGGGCGTTCTGCACCTGTAAGGCCCATGCTTCTTTTGCTTGCTTCAATTGCCAATCAGCAGTTTCCGCCGCTGTCATGGCAAGCGCTGTCTGGGCTTCAGTTTGCAGGTTCCTT
>JALVQQ010000138.1 GCA_027025395.1 Deltaproteobacteria bacterium
GGTTATATGATGTGGCCGCCTGGTTCAGAATGCTCTCAATACATCTGCCTGTACGATGAGGACTGTTTCTGACCGGAATAACCGTGTCAATGCATACAGGCGGTTTCATATGACCAGGGTTGATTCCATGCCGGCAAGCATGCGCCTGTAGGGCAGGTAAAGCAGCCAGTAGAAGCCATACAGGATTTTCAAATATGCTCTGTTACAGTGGCTGTAATGGACCTTCTTCTCCTCCTCCAACCGTTCTCTCAGATTGCGCCAGTCCTTTTTTGAGCTTATGCCGGTCAGCCGCATGGCTGCAAGCGGGCAGCGTACCCTGCAGTGGCTTACGCCCGCCCGGTAGGCCCTGAGGAAAAAATCGTAATCCATTGCAACCCTGTATCTGGTATCAAAAGCGCCAACCTGTTCAAACAATCTTTTTGAGCAGAAGACACTCTGATGAAAAACGCCGGTCTTGAAATTGATCCACCAGTTGAATCCCCTGGGCGCACGATAAATTTTGCGACCGTTATCCTCGAAAATTATGTCAAACATTACAATATCAAAAGGGGGGTGAAGGAAGCGAGACGCCTCTTTCAGAACATCCGGGCTCAAGAGGTAATCATCAGAGTGAAGAAACAGGATGTAATCTCCCCTGGCCAGCTCCAATCCCTTGTTCATTGCGTGGGCTATGCCATTATCCGGCTCTGATATCCATTTGTGTATGTGGGCATCATGTTTTCTGATTATATCAATGGTGCCATCGGTTGAACCGCCATCAATTATTATATATTCAAGATTTTTGTAGGTTTGGGCAGCAATGCTGGTTATGGTCTGTTCAATATGTTTTTCAGAGTTGTAACAGACTGTAATGACTGAAATTTCAGGAAGCCATTTCGTGCCGGCTCCGGTTTGGTGATCAGGCATTATTTCTGGTCAGTGCGGTTTGATCCATGTTTGAAAGCGCAGCATTTTTTGTAACGTCATTTATCATCGTTTCGATGGCAATATATTGGATTCCGAACAGTCCTTTTTGCTGTCCGGTACATTCTGTTGTAAAGCCGGCGTGCCGGCATGACCTAATTATGTTCATGCCGTTCTCCTGTAAACGTGTTAATGGGTTGCCCGTTTCCCTTCTTTCTGATTGCCGCTGCCAGGGATTGCTCCATTGCCTGCCTGAAATTCCAGTTCAGGTCGCTGATCCACGCATGAAATTTGTCTCGTACTCCGTGCCTGGCTACAGCCAGCATAAAGTAGGTGTGAAGCGGATCAAATTCGTATGGGCCTTCGGCAATGCCCATGAAACCTATGAATCCTTTCCGGTTCAGGTAGCCTCCGAGCATATTCAGTTCAGTATCCAGGTCATCATATTCAACAAGACAGGATTCATCATACGGCGTGGCGGGCAGGATGAGATGCTCAGGGTCTGTAACAGGCACTTTGTCCCACAATATCTGGCTGATTTGGCCGGGATCAAGGTTCTGAAGTTGCTGGTTGCCGGGGTTTTCCAGGTCTATTCCGAGGCGGGAAAGATCGTAGTGCAGAAAATAGAGATTTTCCGGGTCAAGTTCAGGGGTGTATACAGCAAAATGAAGGTCAAATTCTGATCCGTCTTCAAGGCCGCATGTCTGGTAATACATCAGGATTTCAGAGCCTCCGGCAGCTGTCGGCCCAAAGGCCAGGGGACGCATTTCTGCCGGGTTTTCTCCGCCCGAGGCCACTGCCTCGGGTCTGTAAATATAATAGTTTCTGGCGGTTGGCGTTGGAATGCGTGCGGTTTTGCCGTAATTGCAGTTGAAGTTGAAGTTCAGTATCCACAAGTATGCGTCGGAAAGCTCGCCACTTGAAAGTTGTCCCGCCGGTGTCACCATGACAATAAATTTTGAATTGCCCAGGGGCGGATGATCCGCGGAACGGAAGAGCCCGCCGAAAGTGCCGCTGATAGCGGTGTTAACAGCATCGGCGCTGTTGGCCCTCCAGGGCTTTATTGTAGTCAGAAGATTGGAAAAAGGCGCAGGAGCCGCCTTGCCGTCAGGCCCCAGATAAAAAAGAGAGGGTATCATGGCAGGCATCATGTAGGCAACGTATATATCCACGGGTTTTTCAAAGGGACAAAAACTGATCCTGATTGTGTAGGAATCGGTTTTGGCCTGTTCCGCCTGGTTGCCGGAGGATGTCCATTGAAGATATATCGGGCTGGATGAGGCCGGGACTAAACCCGGTTTCTCACCTTGTATATTCCCTCCCCACAAACCCGTTTCGTCCTGGTCATAATAGAATATTCTGCCTCCGGTGGGCAGAGGAATCCTGTTTTCACAACATTTGCTGTTTACAAGCTCCAGGGCATCCGCGAGATAGCTTTTCAGGCTTGGGGTAATGTCCGGTACATTGGTGGTTGCGGCGAGGTGAGAGCCTACTTTTATTATTATATTGTCATGCACCAACGCGTAAATGACCGCCATTCCTTCCACGCCGGTTGCAACGCTGCTGGGCCAGGTCCCTTGAAACATAACGGTATCGGGGGCAAGGTCCTGGCGCTGGAACCTCTGGTCATTATCCCTCATCTTGATCGTGCGGTTGAATGTCCTGGAGGCTTCGGTTGCGTCGCGGTAGTATACTATGCCTACACCAACTCTCTGCCAGCCACCGTGGGCCAGCGACCCTCCGTGTTCGGTTCCGTAATCCGCATATTGCAGGGCGGTATTGTTGTTGACGTTTATGTCATTGTCAATATAGATGGTGAAGGGGTCTGCGTAGTCTGGCACGTCTTCCTGATTCCAGAACAACGGTCCGCAGGCGGCAGATGAAGTTGTTGGAAACACCCCGGCAAGGCAGATGAATATTATGAGAAAAAGGATCACATTCTTGGGAAAATGAAGTGATAATATCATGCTGCCCCCCTGTTCCTTTGGCGGTATCTATATTTAATCTTTGCAAATTTGCCTGTTTGTGTCAAATTTTTCCGTTTTTTTAACAGGCCTGCCGTGGGCCACACCATTGCCAGCCGCGATATGGAGCTGTGCGCCACTTATTCCAGTGCCTGCTTCAGGGTGCGGTTTATCAATGCCGCAAGTGCGGGGTCTTCAAGTATGCCCATGTGAGTCCGGTTGAAGCCCCGCACGATGTCAGATTCCTCCTGGGCCTCCATCCTGAGCTGGCTTGCCAGGCTGACCACTCCGTCGTTGTTGCCGCTTGTAAACATGGAGTCGCCCTTGTAGCTGAATGCAAGCACCCTGGTCATGCCGGGAGGCAGGGGCGTATCAAACAGGCCTGCCAGAAACGGGCTGCCCGGGGCAAGATCAATCCAGGCGGGAACCACGGCAGGGGCGTATTTCACACCGGCCCGGGCTGCTGAATGCCCTGCCCAGGGTGTGGATATTGAGATAAAGGCCTTTATTCTGTATTTGCGCTTTGCCGTTGCCGCCATGTTGATAAAGTCCCGCGCCACAAGCCCGCCCATGCTGTGGGCAACAATGACCAGATCCCTGAACCCGGCGGTGTGACAGAGCTGGCCCAGGGTCTTGTCAAGATAGCCTGCAATCATGTGTATCCTGAACCCGGACGGATAGTAGAAAACAAGAGGTTGGCAGTGCGTTTTGTCAAGCCCGGCTATAAGCCTGCGGAAGTTGGTTGGGGCGCCGCTAATACCATGAATGAACAGCACCGGCACCTTGTGCCTGTCATACTCTTCAAGGAGGAAGATCCCCATGGGCACGCTGGTAACAAATTTATAAGGTTCCCACAGGCCGGTCTGGATGTTTTCCGGGCTGAATGCAGGATTGTCAAGGGTTGTTACAGCGCCTATGTTCCGAAAGGGAAGGGCAATGCTGTCACCCCCTATGCTTGCCTGGATTCTGCTTGCCTGGCTCGAGGCCGCAATGTCCCGCCGGCGTGGAATGGTGACGTTTACACGGATGGTGCTTCCGGGAACGGATGCCTCTATGGGGGCAGATCTGCCGGTGCGGGCCTCCGGGCTGTAAACCCTCTGGCCGCCGGTGTCTTCAAATGCGAAAACACGGTAGCGGCCCGGGGGGACACGCCAGGAAAAGGTGCCGTTTGCGTCAAGCCTTGTAAAATTCTTTAGCTTGGGGTTCAGCACATCGCCTGTCTCAATGATGACTGCCACAAGCCCCTTGTCTGCCTGCCGTGGCGCTTCATCAATGACGCGCCCGGTAACGGTTACAAGCCTGCCCTGTTCCTGCATGTCCTTTTTCAGGCGATTGAACATGCATCCTGAAAGTACAAACAGGAAGGCAAGGATCAGGATCGCCATGACACCAGTGCGGGATGCGCTATGTACGTTTCCTCTTTTCATTGGATTATAAAAACCTCCTTGCATGGGTGACTGCCTCAAGCCAGCCCGAGCCGTGCCGTTGGTCCGGTTCGAGGTAGTGTCCTTCGCTCCACTCGTTGAGTGATGCAATAAAGGTGATTGATGCGCCGTTGCTGCCTGACGAATACTCAATGCCTTTTTGCAGGAATGATGCAAAATGTTCAGGATGCTCTCCTGTTACAACTGGCCACCAGGGGTACTGCCTGGGCCTGTTCCCTGAATGCATGACGCCTCTCGGCGTTGCGTCCCAGCCAGTGGCCACCGAAGGATAGTAGATGATGCCGGTTCGCCTGCGGTACGTATCCCAGCTTGCCGCCCGTTCCCTGGCAAGGCTCCGGTAGTCCTGCAGGTAATCTCCCTTCCAGTGCGGCAGCAGCACATAGTGGGTGGTGGCGTCGAAGCCTGCCTTTGCGTATATTGGCAGCCGGTTTTCAGCCGGATTGACAGCCACCAGGTGAATGTCCGGGTAGCCAAGGCTCTTTACCAGCCTTCTGGCCCGCCCTATTGCCCTGGCGCAAAGCTCTTCTCCCATCTGCCGTATAAAGAAGGTGCTGTCAAAGATAGCCAGCAGAGGGGCCCCTTTTATCCTGAAGTAGTTCTTTCTGCAAAAATAGTTTACGCAGACATGATTGATAAAATCAAGGAAATCATCAGGATCGGTATAGACCAGTCTTGCCGGGTCTATGACAGGCTGTGGCACGGCCTTTACCGGACGGACACCGCGGGGCATCCTGTTGGCCCACATGACGGCAAAGGGGAAATCCGTATCAAGCGCCAGGAAACCCCTGTCCAGGGCCTTTTCAAGCACCCTTTTGCCTCGTGACCAGAATATGCCGTAAACAAACAGGTCGATCCCATGTTTCTGGGCAAGGCTTACCTGCCAGGCGGCTGTCTCCGGACGGGAATCATCGTAGGGTTCAAAAGTCGGCAGGCGGGGCTGGGCATGGCCGGGGAAATGGGGTCTGGCGCCCAGCACCATGTCCCATTCGCTCCATTTTTCTCCATAAAGCCGGTCACGTTCAGGGCAGGGGTGCCATCCGGTATATACCCATGCGGCCACAACCGGTCGGTTCGGGTATTCGGTCATGCCATGTCTCCGGGATGCCTGACGGGTTTCACAAATCCGGCTCTTATTCTGATGCCTGATCCTTGTTTTTGCCCCTGATCCTGATATCCATGCTGTCCCACAAC
>JALVQQ010000139.1 GCA_027025395.1 Deltaproteobacteria bacterium
GGCCTCAACTCTGCTTTGTCTCCGTTTATCCAGAGGTATACCGGCGTAGCGGCCCGCCCTTTCATAACAAGGGCATCCCAGCCTGCCTTCTTAAGGGCGGCGGGAAATTGCCCGCCTGAATTTGCACATGTAATAGCGCCTGTTAGTGGCGACTTGGTAGTTACCATATATCTGGCTCCCGTAGGGGCAGACGTACCAGTTAGTGGACCCACGGACATAACCATGATATTTTCAGCACCCAGCGGGTTACAGCTCGGATCCCCTTCTCGGATTAGAAAATAGATCCCAAGGCCTCTTCCCCCTAGGTAGTCCTTCAACACCTTCTCCTCCAGAGTCTCTCCCTGGACAGTCCTAGATGTAAGATCTACATGCAACGCTTGTCCGCACCAACCAAACATCGCGTTCCTCCTTTCATTCCATTTGTTTAAAATGATCTAAACGTCCCACTTTATTAATCGCTATCTGCGTTAAAGAAGCGGCCTTCACCTGTCTGTGCGTAATCTGTTGCACCACTTTGCCACCTCGGGTGTCCCTAGCCCTAAGGAGATAGATGCAGGATTGTCCTGGCTTCATCGGGAGTGGCTATGTCTCTTCCAAGTTCTCGCGAGATGCGTGCAATTCTTTCCACCAGCATCTCATTTGATGCCAGCACGCCCTTTCTGAGATACAGATTATCTTCCAGCCCCACACGGACATGCCCACCCATTAATATGGCATGAGTTCCCATGACAAGTTGTGCTGCACCTATCCCGGCAACAGTCCATGTGCTCTCATGGGGTATGAGGCTTCTCAAATAAACGAGGTGCTCTATGGTGGCAGGCTGTGCCCCCTTCAGGCCCATGACAAAATCAAAATGCAGGGGATCATCAGCCAAGCCCCTGTCCCTCAAATCTATGGCAGCATTAATCATGGATACGTCAAAGATTTCCATCTCTGGCTTTATGCCCCTTTCCTTCATTTCTGCCGCTAGGGCACTGACCAGATCCGGAGGATTCGCATACACAGAATTTGGAAAATTGACAGATCCCGTGGTAAGGGAAGCCATCTCGCAGGGCACTGCCAACCTTGCCTTCCTGCTCTCAAGGGTCGCATTGGCCCTGCCCCCAGTGGATATCTGGATTATGAGGTTGCTGCGGCCTTTCAGCTTATCCACCACCTCCTGAAACAATGCAGGATCGTCAGATGGATTTTCATTCTCATCCCGCACATGTATATGGAGCACCGATGCCCCTGCATCCTCGCACCTCAATGCGCACTCAGCTATTTCAGAAGGAGTGATTGGGATATACTTATTGTGTTTCTTTTTGGGCACCGAGCCCGTTGGTGCTATCGTTATTATGAGCTTTTCCAAGTTACCTGTTCCCCTTTCATGTTAGTCATAATTCAAGCCCCGTACTTGCAGATGCTTGAAGATTGCTCGGCCTCTCTCAGAATCCCTGCCTGCATCCCTTCTTATCATTTTTGGCTGAATTTGGCACCCTTTTGCGCTATATTATCTTGAATAAAAAACCTGCCTGCCCGACGGTCAGGCGGGCCTGCCGTTGCGTCGGGCAGCAGCGCAAGTATGGGATGATCCTCCCTTTCGATAAGAAAAGATCCGGGACCAGTTTGTTACAACATGAAAATTAAAGTGAAGGCATTCGCCCACATGAAGGACTCTTTGAAAAAGCTCGCTCCTGATGGCGAACTAGATGTACCAGAAGG
>JALVQQ010000140.1 GCA_027025395.1 Deltaproteobacteria bacterium
ATGTTGATATAAGTGCTGCCGTTTTTCTGTAGATTATGTCGGAATAAGTGCTTTCATCAAAGCTCGGGCGCTTGGCGTGGAGCAGCTGTATGATTTCTCCCTCGGCCATAAGCCCCACGGTCTTGGCGATTTCAGCGGCAATCTCAACATTTCCGAATTGACTGGCAAGCCCTATGGCCCTGGCGTACAGGTAGTCTCCAACCAGAACCGCGGCGCTGTTGCCCCATACCTTGTAGGCGGGAAGGATGCCCCGGCGCATTTCGCCTGCGTCAACCACGTCGTCGTGCAACAGGCTTGCGGCATGGAGATATTCCGGCACTGCCGAAAGGTCATATACATAATCCGCATCCAGGCTGCAGAGTCTGGCGGAGCATATTGTAAGAAGAGGCCTGATGCGTTTGCCGTTTGCAAAGAGAATGTGGCGGCTGATTTCATTGACAAAAGGGATGTGCGAGGCAAAATGTTCCTCCAGCACCTCTTCTATTCTTGCAAAATCGGCGCTGAAGGCCTCAAGAACAGAGCTGCCGCTGCCCTGGGAGGCGGAAGGGATATCCACGTTATGTCTGTTTGTTTCAGCCACTTGTCAGTATTTCCGGTTATTGATGATTCGGGCAGTCGCTATTCGCCTGATCCGTGCGAATTGTCCCGCATCCACGCTGGATATGCGGTTTATGTGCCCTGTGCCTGCCGCTGCAGGCACTGCATGATAAATGAAAGATGTTTTAATATCAACTCTATTCCGGCCAAAACTGGACCAGGCCCAGGGGGCGGTCCTGGGGCGGGCCAGGGCGGTTATCTGTTTTTGGGATGATTATTGCCGCTGAATGAGGTAATTTCCCGTGCAGAGTTTTTATACAGGGGTTTGAGTTTGCATGGCCACTACAGACAAATCGGGAAGCGGGGCAAAAAAGCAGGCTGGAGCAAGGATTACTCCAATGCTTCAGCAGTACCTGGCGATAAAGGAACAGTACCCTGACGCCATACTGTTCTACCGCATGGGTGACTTTTACGAGATGTTTTATGAGGATGCCGAAGTGGCGTCAAGGATACTGGATATCACGCTGACGTCCCGGGACCGTAACAAGGAAAATGCGGTTCCCATGTGCGGTGTGCCGGTTCATGCGGCGGAGAACTATCTCGCAAGGCTGGTTATGTCAGGCAAAAGGGTGGCCGTATGTGAGCAGGTGGAAGACCCGGCCAGGGCCAAGGGGCTGGTAAGGCGCGAGGTGGTCAGGGTGGTTACTCCAGGCCTGATAACCGCCGAGGGGAGCCTTGCGGCGAAGACAAACAATTTTCTTGTGGCAGTAAGCCCTCCGGATGGTTCAGGCAGGCGGGGAGTGGCCTGCCTTGATATTTCCACCGGAGAGTTCAGGGTTACAGAGACCCGGGACGATGATGAACTGCTGGCTGAACTTTTCAGGCTTGAGCCTGCCGAGCTGCTTATGCCCGAAAAAATGAAGGGAGGGGAGTTGGCGGCAAGGAGTGTGGAGGTTCTGCCCAGGGCGTTTGTAACCTACAGGCCTGATCCGTGGTTCAGGCGTGACCGGGCGGAGCGGCTGCTGAGGGAGCAGTTTTCCGCCATTTCACTGGACGGTTTCGGGCTGTCGGGCTTCAGTTCGGGTATTGGCGCTGCAGGCGCGCTTCTCGCCTATGCTCACGAGACGCAGAAGAGCCAGGCAACACATATTTCCACCATATCGCCCTACTGGATTGGCGATTACCTTGTAATAGACGAGGCAACCAAGCGTAATCTGGAGCTGGTGGCAAATTCGGTTGATCAGTCCAGGTCCGGCAGCCTGCTGCATGTCCTTGATCTTACCGTAACCTCAATGGGAGGGCGTCTGCTGCGCAACTGGATTCTCTATCCCCTGAGAGACAGGCGGGCCATATGCGAGAGGCTTGAGGCAGTGGAGGCCTTGAGGGAGTCTCCGGAGCCGCGCAAACAGCTGCGAAAGGCAATGAGGCGGGTCCATGATATGGAGCGTCTCGTGGCAAGGAGCGTGCTTGGCACGGCAAATGGCAGGGATCTGCTGGCGCTTGGTGAATCTGTCCGGAAACTCCCCGAGGTTTTTGACTGCCTGAAGGAGTTGGGCGCCGGGGAGATGAAGCAGGAGGAGGGACTGCTTGCAGGGCTTTTCCGGGATTTCGACCTGCTTGAGGATGTGGGTGAGCTCATAACCAGTGCCATAAGGGAGGACTGCCCTGTCCATCTCAGGGAAGGGCGGCTCATAGCCCCGGGCTTCAACAGCGAGCTTGACGAACTCGCGGAGATCCAGAGAAACGGAAGGGCATACATAGCAGGTGTTGAGCAGGAAGAGCGGGAGCGGACGGGCATTTCCAGCCTTAAGGTAGGTTTCAACAAGGTGTTCGGCTACTACATAGAGGTTCCGAAGTCCCAGGCCGGAAAGGTGCCACAGGAGTATATCAGAAAGCAGACCCTTGTGGCTGCCGAACGCTACATTACCCCTGAAATAAAAGAGATAGAGGCAAAGATACTTACCGCCCAGGAGCGGAGGCTGGCGCTGGAGTACCGGCTCTTTCAGGAGGTGCGGGCGCGCATAGCCCGGGAGGGAAGGCGTATCCAGGCATCGGCGTCAGCCGTGGCCTTGCTAGACAGCCTTTCGGCCCTGGCCGAGGCAGCCGACAGGTATGATTATGTACGGCCTGAAATTACGGAAGAAAATCTTATAGACATCAGGCAGGGACGCCATCCGGTTGTGGAGCGCACCATTGATGCCCCCTTTGTGCCCAACGATACAAGGCTGGACAGTGATTCCTCAAGGCTTGTCCTGATTACCGGGCCCAACATGGCGGGAAAGTCAACTGTCTTGAGGCAGACGGCGCTCATTGTTCTCATGGCGCACATGGGCAGTTTTGTCCCTGCCGCCCAGGCCCGCATAGGGCTTACCGACCAGATATTCACCAGGGTAGGGGCTACGGACTACCTGGCCAGGGGACAGAGCACATTCATGGTGGAGATGAGTGAAACCGCCAACATACTCAGAAATTCCACTGAAAGAAGCCTTGTTGTTCTTGACGAGATAGGCCGTGGAACCAGCACCTATGACGGCCTTTCAATTGCCTGGGCCGTTGCGGAACACCTGCTGGGCGCTGCCGGTGGCCGCGGAACGCGGACGCTTTTTGCAACCCATTACCATGAACTTACCGAGCTTGCCTCAATGCATGAAACCGTAAAAAACATGCATGTGGCCGTCAAGGAGTGGGAGGGCCGGATAGTGTTCCTGCACCGGCTCCGGGAAGGTGCTGCGAACAAGAGTTATGGAATACAGGTTGCGTCGCTCGCGGGCGTTCCTGAAAGCGTGGTCAGAAACGCCATGCGGATACTTGAGCGAATTGAAAGGCAGGCGCGTGGTGCCGGGGAGGGCCCCCCGGGTCATTCTCTCCAGGTGACACAGCAGGCGCTTCCGCTGGTTTTTGAGCCGGATGAGTCCCTGGTGAAGTTGCGGAAAAAGCTCTTGTCCGTTGATATTAATTCCATCACTCCCGTACAGGCCCTGAATTTCCTGGTTGAGTTGCAGGAGATGGCGGGGGACAAACGGCAAGAGAGATAATTTTGTGTTTTTCAGGAGTGGTGAGTTGTGTTATGTAAAGGGTGGCGAGAGCGGAATGGGCCGGGGAAAGTACGCTCCATTCACCTTGCCTGATTTGCAGAAAACAGGGCATCAGCCAATGAATTCCGGGATAATGTCCGGCAAGCCAGTAAACGGTTCCACTCCGATGGCCTGGTGCCTTCATGTCAGACATCGCAAGTAACGGGGGAATGGCCTGGTTGTGACAGAGCAGGATAACATGGATTTTAACAGAAATTCCGGCAGCGCCAGGGTGGTCTGGCAGGTGCTGCGGCCTTCGGGATTTGTCATTGCGGCGCGGGCTGTATCGAGGTTCCTTCTGATTCTCCTGGCCGCCTCCCTCCTTTTTCAGGCCCTGCCGCCTGTGGACGCCCATGCCGCGCACTCTTCCCGGCGGGGCGTCAGCCGTGCCGAAACCGCATACCGGAAGGCCCGGGCCTCGTATGCAAGGCTTGCCAGGAGCGCAAGGCTCAGGACAGACCGCAGGGCGTGGATTCGTGTAATAAACGAGGTGAGGCGGGTTTATATCTCGTATGCCGACGATCCTTCCGTGGGGCCGAAATCCCTCTACATGCTGGCCAGGTGTTACCGTGAGCTTTATGGCTATTCCAGGCTGAGAAAAGATATTGAAAATGCCCTGGACCGCTATGGCAGGCTCGTGGAAAAGTATCCCCAAAGCCGTTTTGCCGATGACGCCCTCTATGCAATGGGCGAAATCTATCTTCGCAGGGGCAATACGGCAAAGGCCAGGGAGGCATTTTCAAGGCTTTTAAGGGAATATCCAAGGAGTGACAAGGCGCGCAAGGCAAGGGCGAGTCTCAGGAAACTCGGGGGAGCCATCCCGCCATCGGCCTCTTCCGGAAGCGGCAAAAATGCTTCAAAAACCAACAAGCGTACGCATTCAAAGGGGCAGGACAGGATGGAGGCGGGCCGTGGAGGCCCTGCATATCATCCTGCCAGTTGCCCCAAGGTATCGCCCTCGTCCAAGCCGGCCATTATTAAGAGGATACGGCACTGGTCAGATCCTGATTATACAAGGGTTGTAATAGATGCAAGCGCTCCGGTCACGTTCAGGCAGGGAAGTCTCCCTGCGGACAGGAAAAAATCCCTGCCCCGCCGTTTCTATCTTGACCTCACTCCGGCATACAAGGACCGGTCGCTCAAGGACCGGCTCAAGATTCAGGACGGTCTGCTCAAGGGGGTGCGGATTGCGCAGTTCCGTCCAAGGACTGTTCGCGTGGTGTTTGATCTTGGCAATACCCGCAAGACCAGGGTGTTCTATCTTGAGGCCCCCTTCAGGATTGTAGTTGATGCCTATGGCAAGGACTATGCCAGGAAACGTGCATGCAAACCCGGTGAGTCACGGGCCAGGGATACTTCCAATGCCGTGCTGTCCGGAAGTGATCTCTCCCTGGCGCAACAGCTCGGCCTTTGCGTGCGCCGGGTGGTGGTGGATGCCGGACACGGCGGCAAGGACCCTGGGGCGATCGGCCCCACGGGCCTGAAAGAAAAGGCAGTTACCCTGAAGCTTGCCAAAAAGGTTGCGGCAAAACTCAGGAGCCGGCTGGGATGCCGGGTCTATCTTACCCGCAATTCGGACAGGTATATAGGGCTTACCCAGAGGACTGCCATCGCAAACTCCAGGAAGGCGGATATCTTTGTCTCCATCCATGCAAATGCTGCAAGGAACAGGCGTCTCAGGGGCATTGAGACCTATTTTCTCAATTTTGCCCTGGATGAAAGCGCCATGAGGGTGGCGGCAAGGGAAAACGCCATGTCTGAAAAACGCATAGGTGAATTAAAAAATATCCTGAACGACATAATGAAAAATACCAAGGTGAATGAATCATCCCGCCTCGCCACCGAGATTCAGAATGCT
>JALVQQ010000141.1 GCA_027025395.1 Deltaproteobacteria bacterium
GCGGCCCTGGCCTATGCCCACGGCTGGAGCAGCATGAAGCTCTACTTTATGACCGGGCTTCCGACTGAAACGGAAGAAGACGTTGATGCAATCGCAGAGCTGGCCCGCAAGGTCCACGGCCAGGGCGCGGCTGCCGGCAGAACAGGCGGCAGGCGGGGCAAAAGACAGGTTACCGTAAGTGTCGGGACATTTGTCCCAAAGCCTCACACGCCTTTTCAGTGGGAAGCGCAGATAGATACCGCGACTTCACGCCAACGCATCAACCGCATTCGTCAGCTGCTCAGGGGCAAGGCCTTCAATGTAAGATGGCATGAACCCGGGCAGAGTTTTCTTGAAGGTATTTTTTCACGGGGTGACCGACGCCTGTCAGAGGTGATTGCAAGGGCCTGGGAGGCCGGAGCCAGGCTTGACGGATGGACGGACTGCATGAAGCCTGAACTCTATGAGGAGGCGGCAGAAGGCCTTGGCATTGCACTTGAGCACTACCTGGAGGCGCGTGATATTGATGAAGCACTGCCCTGGGGGCATATCAGCTCCGGAGTTGATCCCGCATACCTCATTGACCAGAGGACAAAGGCGTTTCAGGGTATCTATACCCCGGACTGCCGCAATGGCCGGTGCCACAAATGCGGAGTATGCGATTTCAAGGAGTTAAGGCCGGTCACCTTCAGGCGGAAACACAAGGAGAACGAACCCGTCCCGGGGCGGCAATGGCCCGTGGCAGGCGCACCCTCAGAAAAGATCAGTGATTATACAGGCGGAAGAGAAAATGACAGACAGGCGCAAAGGCACTTCTGCCGCATCACCTACAGCAAACTTGCTCCGGCGCACCTGCTCGGCCATCTTGAAATGGCCCACGCCTTTCACAGGGCGGCACGAAGAAGCAGACTGCCAGTCAGCTACTCCGCCGGATTTCATCCAATGCCAAGGGTCGCCTTTGGCCCGCCCCTGTCCCTCGGGATTGAAAGCCTGCAGGAAGAGGCTGTAATGGAACTTGATTCCCGCATGAGCGGCGGGCATATTACCAGCTGTCTCAACAAGGCGCTTCCGAAGGGAATTTCTGTTAATGAAGCCGTGCTTTCAAACACCAGGATACGCATCAGGCCCCATGAAAAGGACAGGTACATATTCTGGCTTCCGGGTACGGACCCGGAAAGCCTGGGGAGAAACATTGACAAATTCATGGCGCTTGAACGGCTTGAAGTACGGAGAAAACGCAAGAAAGGGATAGTCACCGTTGATGCCAGGGCACAGACGGCACGGCTTGAAATTTTGGACATGAATCAGGTGGAAGAGCGGGCCGCGGAAACGGCGCCTGGCAAACTGGAACATGAATGGCTTGAACAAAAGCGGCTTGAAACAGGCGCTGAAGGTTCGGCGCTGCTCCTTGAAATGTATCTGCCCGAAGGCCCCGGTCTCAAACCCCACGAAATTGTTTCTCTTGCCACCGGGTCAGGCACGGACAGGCCGCCACAGGAACTTTTTGAAACAATGCGGGTGCTCAAATCCGTTCCGTCCCGGGGAGAGGACCGCATCTCACCCTGATGACCGGGCGCAAACAAAAAAATCCGGCGATGCCCTCGGCATCTCCGGATTTTTTTTGTTCAAAAATTTCTTGCAAAAACAGCTGGTCCTAATCCGCCTTTTTCCTCATAAAGGCCGGAACCTCATATACGCCCTCATCTATCTCTCCAAGCCCGGCGAATTCACCACCTGCTGCCGCGCGTCCCCTGGAGGCTCCGGTGAAATCCGCAAGGTTATGACTCAACGGCGAATCGATACCCGCCACGCCTTCATGGACAGAAACAGGCTTTTCCATTTCCTTTCTGGAACGCGCAGTTTCAATGGAGTGCACCACCCGGGGCTCAATATCGTCCATTTCAGCCGTATTCTCTCCGCCAATGCCAGTTGCAATTACAGTTACACGAATTTCATCTCCAAGAGACTCATCGAAAACCGTACCCCATATGATGTTCGCGTCCTCATGCGCCTCTTCATGAATCAGGCTCGAGGCCTGATCAACTTCCTCCATGCTGAGAGAGGCGCTTGAGGCCGTAATATTCATGAGGATGCCCCGTGCGCCGCTTATTGAGATATCCTCAAGCAGAGGATTGGCTATGGCCATCTGTACCGCCTCCAGTGCCCTGCGGTCTCCCTTTGCCATGCCTGTACCCATGAGCGCCATTCCCATCTCGGCCATGACGGTGCGCACATCAGCAAAGTCAACATTGATATAACCCTGAACCACTATAAGATCGGATATGCCCCGGACGGCATAGTACAGCACTTCATCCGCCTTCTTGAACATCTCCATAAGAGGAGTATTGGCCTGGGCCAGGCTTCTGAGCCTGTCATTCGGAATGGTTATAATGGTGTCAACAACCTTTTTAAGCTGCTCCAGCCCCTCTTCGGCCTGTTGCTGCCGCCGCCGCCCCTCAAAAGAGAATGGCCGGGTAACAACAGCAACGGTCAATGCCCCGAGCTCCTTGCTGATTTCAGCTATGATCGGGGCGGCGCCAGTGCCGGTGCCACCCCCCATTCCGGCGGTTATGAACACCATGTCACTGCCCTGGAGCGCCTCCTTGATCTCGTCGGCACTCTCCTCGGCAGCCTCCCTGCCAATCTGCGGTTTTGCCCCTGCCCCGAGGCCCTTTGTAAGGGTTTTGCCAAGCTGAACCTTTGTGCCTGCCAGGGACATTTCAAGGGCCTGGGAGTCAGTATTGGCCACAATAAACTCCACGCCCTTGAGTTCGGCGGAAATCATGTTGTTAATGGCGTTGCCGCCGCCGCCACCAACCCCTATTACCTTTATCTTTGCAGCTGACTCGGATTCAATAAACTCGAAAGGCATTATTCCACTCCCCCATTATGCAAACTGATCTCACCTGTAATATCAGCCATTTCAAAAACCTCCAAAGGTTTAAGGTCCAAACTTTTCAATACCTGAAAAAACCATGCGCTCATGGCGGAACCACGACTTCAAAAAACTCAGCCTATGCCGAACCAGGACTTCATCCTGGCAGTTACCCTGCTGAAAATATTCCCGTCCCGTATCCTGAACTTCCTGGCGGGCTGATGCTCCATTCCAAACAGAACCAGTCCCACAGCGGTTGCATAGACAGGGCTGTCCACTATTTCCGCCAGCCCGCTTATCTTGCGGGGATAACCGATACGCGCGGGAAGCTGGAAAACCTCTTCCGCCACCTCAGCGGTACCGGGAAGAAGCGCTGAACCACCGGTAATCACCACGCCGGAAGCCAGGAATTCCTTTAATTTGGTCCTCTGAATTTCCTGATCTATCAGGGTAAAGATCTCCTCCACTCTGGGCTCCAGGATCTCCGCAAGAATGGGTCTTGCAAGCATTCTTGGCTTGCGCCCCCCGACACTGGGAACCTCTATGCGCTCGTCCCTGCCGGTCAGGGATTTGAGACAGGCGCCGTGCCGCACCTTGATCTTTTCTGCCTCGGTCATCGGGGTCCTCAGGCCCACGGCTATATCGTTCGTAAGGTTGTTTCCCCCGAGCCCCAGGACAGCGGTGTGTTTTATCGCCCCCTCGGCCACAAGGGCAAGGTCTGTGGTTCCACCGCCAAAATCTATCAGGGCGACTCCTATCTCCTTCTCCTCATCGGTAAGCACGGCCTCTGAAGAGGCCAGGGGCTGCAGAACGATATCGACCACATCGAGCCCGGCCCTGTTGGCGCACTTGACAAGATTCTGCGCCGCGGTTACCGCCCCGGTCACTATGTGCACCTTTGCCTCAAGCCGCACACCTGTCATTCCCACAGGGTCAACTATTCCCCCCTGCTCATCAACCATGTACTCCTGCGGCAGTATATGAATCACCTCGCGGTCAAGAGGAATGGCCACTGCCCTGGCGGCCTCGATCACCCTGTCAACGTCCGCCTGCGTCACCTCATCGCCCTTGATCGCTATGGCGCCGTGGCTGTTAAAACCCTTGATGTGGCTGCCGGCTATACCGATAAACACGGCATTTATCTCGCATCCGGCCATGAGTTCGGCCTCGCGCACCGCCTTCTTTATTGAACTTACGGTGCTGTCGATATTCACCACGACTCCCTTGCGAAGCCCCACGGAAGGATGAGTTCCCACTCCTACTATGCAGATGCCGTCCTCCGTATATTCCCCTACAAGGGCGCATATCTTGGTGGTGCCTATATCAAGGCCAACTACTATGTCGCAGGATCCATTAACCATTTTTCCTCAAAACCGCCTGTAATGACAGGGTTCGCGGCTGTTGAGCGCCGGGACACCTGTTTTGCCCTTGAAGTCCTGAACATGACATAATCAGGCAAGATTGGAAATCACTTCAGTTCCTCACTGTCGCCAGGGCGCTGTTAAGCCCGTAATTCAGGTCAACCATTGCAATCCTTTTGTAACTGCCCGAGCTGTACAGATAATACAGAATCTTTTCCGCGCGCCTGAACTGCTCCTCCACAGGCGCGGCGTTGCTGAATCTCAACGGAAGCCCCTTGTCAATCGTATATAGAACAAGGCCGTCTCCATCTATCCTGATTTCACTTATGTCATTTACTCCCAGGGTGCGTACTCCCCGGCTTGCGCGGGCTATAATCTCAAGGGCGCGGAGAAGACGCCTGTCCGGAACATCGCCGCCTGTCTTACTGCCGCCAGCCCCGCTATCCGGGGCATCAAGCCCTGTTATCAGGGGAAGATCAAACTTCTCACCTCTCTCCAGCCTTTTGAACGGCGTTCCTCTGCGATCAACCAGATAGAGCCCGTCCAGGTTGACCAGGGCCACCGGCTCCCTCTCCTTTACGGTTATGGTGAGCCGGTCCGGCAGGTTCTTGCTTATGGAAGCGGAATAAATCCAGGGATTCTGCCTGATCCTCCCGGCCATTTCGTCAAGATCCAGGGCAAGAAGGTTACTGTCAGGCCTTATTCCGCTTAGTTTCAGCACCGTTTCCTCACAGACGCGGCTGCAGCCTTCGATTGTCACCCCGTCCACTATGAAGAAAGGTGAATGCTCCAGCCAGCGCACGGCCGCATAAAGCCCGGCTCCGGCCATGACCGCAACAGAGAATACTCCAACCGCAACAATCATGAGACGAACCGCCACCCCGGACGCAAAGCGTCTCTTCTTGCGCGACTTGCGGAGTCCAGCCCCGCCGTATGGCCTGTTTCTTGCCGTCATCATTTCATGTCATCAGCAAACCGGCCTGACCCAAGGCCTGTCATTGCCAGTACCGGACCTCGGTTTCAAGCTCCCTGCCCGTGTTTCTGAACACCTCTTCCCGAACCTTTTCAACAAGTCCGGCCACATCGCTGAATGTTGCCCCTCCCCTGTTTATGATAAAATTTGCATGTACAGAGGAAACCTCGGCATTGCCAAGCCTTGCACCCTTAAGGCCGCACCGGTCAATAAGCTTGCCGGCAGGAATATCCGGGAAATTCCTGAAGATGCAGCCCGCACTGGCGTTGCCAAGCGGCTGAGTTGAAACACGGCGTTTCATCACTTCGGCAATACGCCGGCGCTGCAATGCTGGAGAGGAAACCTTCAGTCTCAAACGCACAGCTGTAACAACCGCGCCTTCCGGCACTGTCGCATGCCTGTATGAAAAGGCGAATTCTTCCGCGGCCACCCAGGAGCTCCCTCCGGGCGAGGTTAAAAGCACCTCATTTACAAGCCTTCCGAAAGATGCCGATCCGGCTCCTGCATTCATAAAAAATGCCCCGCCAATGCTCGCCGGAATCCCTGCCAGCCCTTCCAGCCCGGTCAGACCGCGCGAAGCGCTCCACGCGACCAGTCTCCTCAAGCCGCACCCTGCCCCCGCCTCCACAATGACGGAGCCGGCGGACGAACCGTCCGGGTCAACAGGGCGCACGCTCATGTCTGAAAGGCTCGCCAGGGAAAGCACTGCCCCCACACCGTTGTCGCTTACCAGCAAATTACTTCCGCGGCCAAGTATATGGAACGGCACCCCGCAACCGTGAAGAACGCCCAGGCATTGCTCAAGGGCAGCCAGCCCCCGGGGAACAAGCAGCAGCCTGGCCGGGCCGCCTATGCGGAAAGTCGTCAGGTCCTTTACGGGCCTGTCCCTCAGGACACAAAGACCCTCTATGTTCTCAAGTTCCCTGAAGGGCAATGCTGCTTTCCGCATGTTTCAACTCTTCAACAATTTTTCTTCCCACGCTTCCTATGCTTCCGGCGCCCATTGTTATAATTACATCCCCCGGCCTTGCCTCCGGGATTACCGCTGAGGGAAGCTCCTGACATCTTTCAACAAAATTCACAGGCCCACCCCATACTGCTTTTATTTCGGATGCCAGGCGCCTGCCGGTAACACCCACTATGGGCTCCTCGCTGGCAGGATAAATATCGGCCAGAAAAAGCACATCCGCCTCACGGAAGGCCGGGGGGAATTCAGACATAAGCTCCCTGGTCCGGCTGTAGCGGTGCGGTTCAAATAGCACCACAAGCCTCCGATCCGGCCATGCGGCACGGGCAGCGGCTAGAGTCGCGCTGATCTCGGTAGGATGATGGGCGTAATCATCCATTACAATCACGCCGTTCACGTCGCCAAGTATGTCAAACCGGCGTCCCACACCCGAATAATTGAGCAGGCCCTTTTTAATCTGTTCAAAGGGGATATCCAGCTCAAGACCAACGGCTATGGCGGCCAGTGAATTGCGGACATGGTGCAGTCCAGGGGCCGGAAGCTGTATGTATCCCAGTTCACTTTCATGACACCACACGTCAAAAACCACGCCGGTGCCTTCATATTTGATATTGCGGGCCTGAAGGTCGGCATACCTGTCGGTACCGTAGGTAGTAACACGCTTGGATGCCTCGGCGGCCATATCCGCCAGCACAGGGTCATCACTGCACATTATTGTAACCCCGTAAAACGGCACGCTCTCCACAAACTGGGAAAATGCCTCTTTTACAGCATCAAAGTCATGGTAATGGTCAAGATGCTCCCGGTCGATATTCGTTACGACCGCGATGCTGGGGGTAAGCCTCAGGAAACTGCCGTCACTTTCGTCCGCCTCGGCCACCAGGAACTCACCCTTTCCCCAGTAGGCATTACACCCCATGCCATTGATCTTCCCGCCTATTATAACCGTGGGGTCAAAATCAGCGTGCGTAAGCACTGAAGACACCATGGATGTGGTGCTGGTCTTTCCATGTGCCCCGGCCACGGCAATACCAAACTTCTTGAACCGCATGAGCTCCGCCAGCATCTCAGCCCTGGGGATTACCGGAATATGCGCGGCGCGGGCCGCCTGCACCTCGGGATTGTCATCCCTGACCGCGGATGAAATCACCACCACATCCGCGCCAAATACATACTCTGGCGCATGGCCCCGGTAAATTATTCCTCCCTGCTGCTCAAGAGATCTCGTTATGTCGGTGGCCCTGAGGTCGGAACCTGTAACACGGTAACCCAGCGTAAGGAGAACCTGCGCCAGCCCGCTCATGCCTATGCCGCCTATTCCTACAAAATGTATGTGCTGTTTCTTGTACATGACTGTTATCCGTTCAAGGGCCCTGATACCGGCCCCCCGCTGTTATTGCCTGCTGGCCGTTCACGCAGCACCTGCCGCCAGGCCTCGCCATACCTCCTGACGCAAGGCATGAGGGAAGATGGCGTGTTTCCCTGAAAAATGCATTACGTCCCTGTATATGCCCGGCCCCGCATGTCTCCGCGATGCAGTGACATGCTGGCCAGTCTCATGTTATCTCCCGCCGAAGCGGCAACTTCTTCATTCCCCTCGCATCGAGGGCCAATCCTGGCTGACCGCCCCGCAAGCACAAGGAGCTCCCTTGCAATACGCAGCGCGGCATCACGTTTTCCAAGGCTCCATGCCGCACTTGCCATCTGCTCAAGGCGGGCGGAATCGGTAATGATACTTTCTATTTCTCCAGCGAGCCTGACAGCTCCTATGTCCGACTCCCTGAAGGCGACCGATGCTCCGGCTCTGGTCATGGCCGCGGCATTCCTTTCCTGGTGGTTATCAGCGGCAAAGGGATAGGGGATAAGCATGGAGGGTTTTCCAAGCGCCGTAATCTCCGCCAGAGTGGTTGCCCCTGCCCTGCACAGGACCAGATCCGCTTCACTGTAAGCCCTGGCCATATCATGAATAAATGGATGAAGCTCCACATCTCCACCCTTTCTGTTATAGAATACTTTCATCTCTTCAAACGCTCCCGGCCCTGTCTGGTGCACCACCCTGATTTTCACCCCTGACTGAACCAGTATGCTGACGGCCTCGGAAGCAATCCTGTTAAGCCCGGCCGCCCCCTGACTGCCGCCAAGTATGAGCAGTGACGGCGTCGCGTCTGGATCGCGCCTCTTCCTGGCGGCTGCGGCAACTATGGACCTGCGAACCGGATTGCCGGTTACCACGGTATGAATACCGGGAAAATATTCCGCGGATTCAGGATATGTAAGAAAGACCATGCGGGCAAATCTTGAGGCCATGCGGTTCGCCAGCCCCGGAACCGCATTCTGTTCATGAATGGCGGCGGGAATGCCGAAGGCCCGTGCCGCAAGCATCACCGGCCCCGAGACATAACCGCCCACGCCCAGCACCATGTGAGGCCGAAACGAATTCAGCCACGACATTGCCCTGATGCAGGAAAAGGGGATGGAGGCAACAGCCCTAATCTTTTCGGCAAGCCTCATGCCCTTGATAGGCCGCACCCTCAAAATCCTGTGCGTCCAGGGAGTTGATTCCAGGGCATCGACCTCCACCTTTCGTCCAGTGCCTATCCACAGCACATCAAGCGGAGTAAGAGAGGAAAGCGCCTCGGCAACGGCGATACCAGGAAACACATGCCCGCCTGTCCCCCCACCGGCGATCACCAGTCTTGTCATGCCCTGGGCCGGTACCGGCATTTCAGCGCCCCCCTTCCGAATAAGCCACCAGGCTGCCGGAAGCAGCAACACCCGCCAGCTCCCTGAAGACCTTTCCACGGTGACTGTAACTTTCAAACATGTCAAAACTGGCACACGCGGGCGAAAGGAGGATGGTATCACCGGGCATTGCCAGCAAGGCGGCGCTTTCAATGGCCCTTGACATGGCAGCACGGCCGTCCGCGGCATTGTCAAGCAGTTCCAGGGGAACCGGGGACGCCAGCTTGCCGAACGCATCCCGCATAACGGGAGCGTCCCTGCCAATAAGTATTACCCCCCGCATCAGGCCGCTCCGGTAACGCCTCATGACAACCCTTGCAAGCTCGGAATAATCTTCATTTTTACCAAGACCGCCGGCGATCAGCACCACAGGCCCCGGCACGGACTCGATTGCCCGCAAGGCCGCGGCGACATTGGTTGCCTTTGAATCATCAATATACGTTATTCCGCATGATACCGCCACTGTCTCAAAGCGGTGCGCAGGAGCCCTGAAGGTTTCAATTGCATGCTGTATCCCAACAGGATTCGCTCCTGCCAGCCTTGCAGCCGCAATGGCCGCGGCCAGATTCTCAAGATTGTGCCGTCCCGACAGGCTCCAGCCCCCCAGGCCGTAGCGCTCAATGCCAGGTTCGGAGCCTGGCCCGCCGGTGAATTTCCTTAAACAGATTTCCGTACCATCGGACTTTACAAGAGATGAAGAAACACCTTCACCCTGCACGCAGCACCCCTCCCAGCCTGAAAAAAACCGCCGGCCAGGCCCGTGCCAAAGCCACGGACGCAGTCCGGGGTCGGATGCGTTCATGACCGCATGGCAGTTTTCATTCTGCAGCTCCAGAAGCCGCGCCTTGCACCTGCCGTACTCCTCCAGGGAGCCATGCCTGTCAAGATGGTCAGGCGCAAGATTGAGCCACACGGCCACATCCACCACAGGCTGCGGAAAAGGCAGCAGCCACTGCCTGCCAAGGAGTTCCAGCTGAAAGCTGCTTACCTCAAGAACCGCCACGGTCTTGCCATCATCCATGTCCGCCACACTGAAAAGCGGCGGGGAAATATTGCCTGCCGCCACGGCCCGGACTCCTGAGCCATCAAGCAGGTGTTGAACAAGCCTGGTGGTTGTGGTCTTGCCATTTGTTCCAGTGACCGCCACCAGCGGCCCCTGCCAGAAACAGGCCGCAAGGACAAGGTCGTTCACCACGGGCATTCCAGCTTCCAGTGCCGCCTTCAGGGGTGGCGCATTCAAGGGAATCCCCGGGCTTGCCACCACCAGATCAGATCCGGCACAAACGCCCCGGGAATGCCCTCCGGCCTCCACCACCGTGCCGCTGTCCTTGCACCACCTCAGAAAATCCCCTGACCAGTCGCATCCAGGCCTGCTGTCACTTACAACTACCCTGGCGCCTCGCCCCCTGAGCCATCGGGCAGCGGCCATGCCTGATTCTCCAGCCCCGAGGACGGTAACCTTGAGATTGTTGAAAAATCTGTCTGGACCGGGCGCATTCTTCATCTGTCTCTCTTTTTCATCTCAGTTTAAGGGTACTTATTGCAAGCAGCGCCAGCAGTATTGATATAATCCAGAACCGTACTATTATCTTCGGCTCTTTCCATCCCTTCAGCTCAAAATGATGATGAATCGGCGCCATCCTGAACATCCTCTTGCCGCCGGTTATCTTGAAATAACCCACCTGCAACATGACAGACAGGGCCTCCATTACGAATACACCGCCTGCAATGGCAAGGATAATCTCCTGTTTTGACAGAACTGCGACACAGCCCAGCGCGCCCCCCAGGGCAAGCGAGCCTGAATCCCCCATGAAGATCTCCGCCGGATAGGTATTGAACCAGAGGAAACCAAGACCCGCCCCGGCCATCGCCCCGCAGAACACGGCCAGCTCTCCCGCACCCGGGACAGACGGTATCCGGAGATAATGTGCAAGGCCGGAGTGTCCGGCCAGGTAACAGAAAAGCGCATAGACCGCCGCAGTAATCACAAACGGCCCGGTTGCAAGGCCATCAAGTCCGTCTGTAAGGTTTACCGCGTTTGACGCCCCCACCACCACAAAAAGTGCAAAAAGCAGGTAATACCATCCCAGGTCCGGCCTGAAATTCTTGAAAAACGGGAAGCTCAGATGCGTATCCCACGTTCCGAAAAGGTAGATTATCATTGCGGCTCCTGCCACGGTAACCGTCTGGAAAAACAGTTTTTTCCTGCCTGCAAGGCCACTGCTGTCCTTCCTGTGAATCTTCATGAGATCATCAGTTACGCCAATTGCGCAATATCCTGTTACCACCATCAGGGAGACCCATACATATATGTTGCCAGGATCAGCCCACATAAGGGTGGAAAAAATGATTGAACCTGTTATCAGCACCCCTCCCATGCTGGGGGTTCCCGCCTTGGCGAGATGACGCTCCGGGCCGTCATCCCTGACAACCTGCCCCATCTGCATTGACCGCATCTTTCTGATGAACCAGGGCATGAGGCATAACATTATGCACAGGGCCGTAACTGTCGCATAAATGGTGCGGAAAGTAATGTACTTGAAAACATTAAAAAACGGCCATGCGCCATGCAGGGGATAGAGGAGTTGATAAAGCACTGCCCGCGCCCTCAGCTACCTGACGCTCCGGCCCTGACAGAGGCTGCGGCATCCGGCAAAACGCCGCCCCCGGCCTCTTCAACTGCCCGGGCCACGGCCTCAAAGGCCATTCCCCTGGACGCCTTGACCAGCACGGCGGCACCTTCAGGTATATGGATGCCCCCTCTCTCCCTTATCCACATGGAGAGCTCGCAAGTGGCGGGAAAGACCCTGATACATGCATCCGCCAGCCCTGCCTCACAGGCCCCTTCGGCCATATCTTCCGCATGTTCTCCGGCAAGCAGCAGCATCTCCACCCCTGACTCGGCGGCATACCGGCCAAGCTCCCGGTGAAGCCGGCCAGCCTCTGCGCCAAGCTCCAGCATGTCGCCAAGTATCGCCACCCTCCGCCTGCCCCGCGCCGCCTGTTTCAATGCATCAAGGGCCGCCTTCATGGATGTCGGGTTGGCATTGTAATAGTCCGAGAGCAACAGCCAGCCATTTGACAGCCCGTACTGTTCAAGCCGTGCCGGCACTCCGGAGGCGCCCTCAAGCCCCTCCCTGATCTGTTCAAGCGGAACCCTCATGGCAATTCCGGCAGCCGCCGCTGCAAGCGCATTGACAATATTTACTTCACCCGGCACCGACAGATTTATATCCATGTCTTCCATTCTTCCCTCCGCGCCCACTACCCGCATTCCAAACCGGACCCCGGCATCCGTGGCGCTCCAGCCCGTACAGCAGACAAGGACTTCAGGTTCCGGTTTCTGCCCTGTCACGCATGAGCATGACCTCATTGAATAGCCTATTATGCGGTTACATTTGAGGTATTCCGCCCCGGCCGCCACCCTGCTGTCATCCAGGTTCATCACTGCTGTTCCCGAAGCCGGCAGCGCCCTCCACAAGGTCAATTTTTCCTCAGCAATCGCTTCCAGGCTGCCAAGCCCCTCCAGGTGGGCATGACCGATATTGGTTATTATGCCTATATCAGGAGTGGCTATAGCGCAAAGTGCTTCTATTTCACCAGGCTGGTTCATTCCCATTTCAAAAATGCCCCACATTGTATCCGGAGGTGCGCCAAGCATGCTCAGGGGCAGCCCGACAAGGTTGTTGAAGTTGCCCCTGGTCTCGTGGCATGGATACACTGTCCGGCACACGGCGCCAGCCAGGCTGCGGGTGCTGGTCTTGCCGCAACTGCCGGTAATGGCAACCACCTGGAAGCCGCACCGCCTTCTGTACCAGGCTGCAAACTCGCCCAGGGCATTGATGGTATCAGGAACAGTAATTACAAAAGCATCCGGATAGTCCCGCAGATCGAGGGATTCAAGGGCGCCTGGCTCCACCACCGCGCCGGATGCGCCTGCCTCCAGGGCATCCGGAAGAAACCTGTTGCCATCAAAATTTTCACCTCTTAATGCCCAGAAAAGCTCGCCGGGCGTTATTGTACGGGTATCCGTGGAGAGCCCGGCCCATGCCGCCCGCAGATTTCCCTGAATATCAAGCGCATGTATTGCCCCGGCAAGTTCGTCCGCCGGGATATCGGCTGGAACCCTGACGGCATGAGATACCTCGTTTTTACCGCACGATGAGGCAGCAGGGCCATGATGCCTTGTAAATGCCCGCCTTATCACCTCGCGGTCATCAAAATATATCTTTTCATCCCCGATTATCTGATAATCTTCATGCCCCTTGCCTGCCACCAGGAGACAATCTCCCTGTTCAAGGCTGCCTGCAGCCTCTTCAATGGCGCTCTTGCGCTCCGGCACAACACGCACGCGTGACGCCACTTCCAGGGGATCAATACCCTGAACCATGTCCCTGAGGATAGCCAGGGGATTTTCGCCTCTTGGATTGTCCGAGGTGAAAAAGACCATGTCGGAAAGACGGGCCGCGGCCTCCGCCATTTGAGGTCTTTTCCCTCGGTCACGCTCCCCTCCGCATCCCACCACAGTAACGATACGTCTGTATTCAAGCTCTCTCAGGCTTTTCAGGATCTTCTCAAGGGCATCAGGCGTATGGGCATAATCCACAAATGCGGCGAATCCCCGGGGAACTTCGACCTGCTCCAGCCTGCCAGGCACGGTTTGCATGGCACTGATGCCCGGCGCCACCTCCCTGGCATCAACACCCAGGGCCTCTGCCGCTGCCGCCGCCAGCATGATATTGTAGAGATTATGCCTTCCTGCAAGAACGGATCTGATTTTGACGGCGCCACTCTTCAGCCCAAGTGTTGCGGCAATGCCTTCCGCGCCGAGGCTATATTCCGGAACCGTAACTTCACCACTTTCGATCCCGCACGACACCACGGCCGTTTCGGGCAGGGCGGCCTCTATCTCCCTTGCAAGCCTCGCTCCCCACCTGTCATCGGTATTGATAACGGCAACCCTGGGCCTGTGCCTGAAGAAAAGGAGCCTCTTGGCCTGAAAATATTCCTCCATGTCCTGGTGATAATCCAGATGATCCCTGCTCAGGTTGGTGAAAACAGCCACTTCGAAGTGACAGCCTGAAACACGTTTCTGGTGCAGGGCATGAGATGACACCTCCAGCACACAGGCATCGGCCCCCTGGTCAACCATGTCGCAAAGCTGCCTCTGAAGCGATACCGGGTCAGGCGTGGTAAGGGCAGTGCGCTCCTCGCGGCCCCGGAAACGCCTGCCTATGGTGCCAATAACCCCGGGATGCCTGCCGGCATGGAGCAGTATTGACTCCAAAATCCATGAAACAGTGGTTTTCCCGTTTGTGCCGGTGATCCCAACAAGTTCCAGACGGGCAGCGGGATATTCGTAGAAGGCGGCAGCAGCCCGTGCCGCGAAGTCACGGGGATCAGCCACCCCGATCACAGGGAAACCCGGGGGCATAAGCGCTTCAAGCCCGGCCAGTTCATCCCTGGGCACAACAACCACCGACGCCCCCCGCCTTACCGCCTGTCCGACAAAATCCGTTCCCCTTGCAGCCGTGCCTGGAATTGCCACAAACATCGCGCCGTTTTGAACCTGCCTGGAATCAACGCAGACCGCCTCTACAGGAATATCTTCATATTCCCTTGACAGATGGCCGTCCACCAACGATTTTTTGATCAGATCTCCAAGCATCAATCCCATGAAATTGCGGCAGTCCCGAATAGAACTTATAAACGTATATAGGCACGTCCCCTTCAGCCAGGCGGCATAAAGGCCTCCTGGTATTTCAGTTCAATCTCTTGCAAACCAACGTACAACGCGTATCCTTTTTCAGCGCCGCTCCCGGCAACGGTTCCTGCCTGACCACAATGCCAGTGCCTTTTACCTCAGGCACAATGCCCATCTCCATCAATGCCATGACAGCTGTACGCATTGTGAAACCTTCCAGATCAGGCATCACGCCCCCCCCTCTCCGGCGGCGCACAACCCGCCTGCGTTCCGGCGCCCTCCTTCCATCACCAGGGCGGCTCTCCTGGGCCAGGAGATTCCACGCCCGTTTTGCAAGCCCTGCACTTTTGCCAAGAGTGCCCCGACGTTGGCGCGGATCATACACGGTCTTTCCAAGCACCGAGATATAGGCTATGCGGGGAGAGCCGGCGGGCCAGAACCCCATGGCAACAACCTGTTCACACGAATATCGCCTGCTTTTCTGTTTTCTGTCCTGCTGACTGTCAGCCACCGGCGGCGCGGCTACCCTGACCGCCGCCAGACAAGGGCCGTCCTTCTGAAACAGTTCTCTCCCGAGCCACTTCGATGTTGCAGGAGTCAACCACTCCACCCCCGCGGCCTCACAGTTGGGCTGCCGGTCGGGATTCAGGAAAATATTGACATCCGGCACGTTCCCGCCATTTATCAGGGCACTGAATGCCCTCAGCATCTGCACGGGAGTGGCTCGAACCGTGTTGAACGCCAGCCTGCCCCAATCTTCCGGGGGCATGGCAGGGAGGCTGCCGCTCTTTTCTCCGTCAAGGCCCAGCCCGGTATCCTGGCCGATCGGCATCCGGCCGCGGGCCGCGATCGCCGCAGCCTCGTCCGGGTGATCGCGGTACCAGCGGGCCTTCTCCACGAGGTCCGCGCGGTCCCGATAGGCGACGAGCCCCACGGAGACGCGCGGACGCGGCGAGCCGCTGAGGATCTCGTTGGCAATGCTCCACACCTTGCGCTTGGCGCCCTCGATCAGCCCACCCATGCTCCCGGTGGTG
>JALVQQ010000142.1 GCA_027025395.1 Deltaproteobacteria bacterium
TGATCAAGTTCTATCCCGGTGATCCCCGGAAAATTATTGACTTTGTTGTCTCCCAGGGGGAAAAACACCGGCTTCACGACAAAGAACTGACAGCAAACTTTCAGGCGCTTGGTCTCTCGCTGGACAATGTCCGTCTTGTGGAACACCACCAGGCCCATGCAGCCACTGCCTATTACCTTTCCCCCTTCTCTCTTGAGCACAAACCCGCGCTGGTGATTACCCTGGACGGGTCCGGCGACGGTCTGGCCGGCACGGTGTCGCTCGTTGACAGTGACGGCCAGTGGCAGCGACTGCACAACATCTCTTCATTTGACTCCCTCGGCATCATCTACTCCAGGGTAACCCAGTATCTTGCCATGAAGCCGTGGGAACACGAATTCAAGCTCATGGGCATGGCCCCGTACGCTGCTCCTGAATATGCTGAAAAGGTCTTTGCCATCCTCAACGGATTCCTGCGGTTGTCCCCGGATAATCTCTCTTTTGAAAATCAGGGGAAACTCTGGGGAAACAGCCTACTGGAACAGCTCAGGCATGATCTACGGGAACACCGGTTCGACGCGGTCGCGGCCGGAGTTCAACTCCTGCACGAGCGCCTGATCGTTCCTTTTACAGATAGCTGGATCAAAAAAACAGGTGTCCAGAATGTGGCGGTGGCCGGCGGCTGCTTCATGAACATCAAGGCCAACAAGCTGCTCATGGAGCTTGACAGTGTCGATGACCTTTTTGTGATGCCCTCATGCGGTGATGACTCCTGTGCCATTGGCGCCGCCCTGTGGGAAGGCTCGCGCGTCAGCCCAGAGTATAAGCAGGAAAAGCTCTCGGGCCTGTACTGGGGGCCGGAGTTCACCGAGCCGGAAATCATTGAAGCCCTGGACCGGCACAGTGACGCTGTTGATTACCTAAAATCCGATGATATAGAAAAGGAATCGGCCCGACTGCTGGCGGATCACAAGATCATCGGCAGGATGTCGGGAAGGATGGAATGGGGGTCAAGGGCGCTCGGCAACCGGTCCATTATCGCCAACGCCAGCCGTCTGCAGAACATTAGAAAACTCAATGCCGCCATCAAAATGCGTGATTTCTGGATGCCCTTTGCTCCATCCATCAAATGGGAACGACGACACGATTATGCAGTGATCAAAAAAGAGATCCCGGCCTACCACATGGTCATGGGGTTCGACTCAACCCCACTGGCGCGGGAGCACCTGATTGCGGCCCTGCATCCCTATGATTATTCCATGCGGCCACAGTTTGTCAAACAGGAGCATAATCCCGGTTATCATCGGTTGTTGACGGAGTTTGAAAAACTGACCGGATACGGCGGGGTCCTGAACACAAGTTTCAACCTGCATGGCTGGCCTATTGTCTGCTCGCCCGATGATGCGATCACCACCTTTCTGAAATCTGATCTGGATCATATCACGATAAATGATTACCTGGTCTGGAAAAAGGGTTAATCATGAAAAAACTCCCCATAGGCATACAGACATTCAGTGAAATCAGGGAGGAAAACCATCTTTATGTGGACAAAACCGGCATTGCCCTGCGACTGATTGAACACGGAAAATACTATTTTCTCTCACGACCAAGAAGATTTGGCAAGAGCCTTTTTGTTTCCACCCTGCAGGCCCTTTTCGAAGGAAGAAAAGAACTCTTCACCGGTCTGGCAGCGGAAAACAACTGGGACTGGGACAAAC
>JALVQQ010000143.1 GCA_027025395.1 Deltaproteobacteria bacterium
TCAACACAGGGGTTTAATGAAGCGCCTGCTGGAATTCAACCGAAGAGACTAATACCAGTAACCGAGCATACGCTTGCGCGGCAGTCTGTATGCGGCATCAATCCCTTCAAGCCGCGCCATGCGCCTGCCACTCTCAGGATCAAACAGGGGAGCATAATGGCGGCCAGAGCCGCCGTGCAAAATTTCACGCTCTACCTCCCTGAGCCGCCTGATCCTCTCATCTGTTGGGGGATGGGTTCTCAATATGGAAGGAGCCGGGTTGTTCCAGCCCGGCATAAAGAGCTTGCGCAGAAGATTCTGCTGGTACTCCTCCATCTTTTCCAGCGCCGATATCAGGCCTTCCGGGTCTGCTGTAAGCCTTGCGGCCTCCAGGTCGGCATCAAACTCCCTTACCCTTGAAACAGCAAGCTGCAAAAGGGAACTAACCGTTGGGGCAAACAGCAGCAGGACAATGCCACTCCACGGTATGGTGGCGCCGCCGCCGGCAAGTATCGGCAGGTTGAGAACTATAAGCACCTGCCCGGCAAAGCACAAAGACTCGGTAAGCCTTCCCACCGTGTCCGCCACTGCCATGACCTGCAAATCATTATTCACCAGATGCCCTATTTCATGCCCCAGCACCCCGGCAAGCTCCCTCATTGTCAGGTTTCTCAAAAGGCCGTCTGTCAAAGCTATTGCCGCATTATATCTGCTGCCAACGGTAAAGGCGTTCATTACAGGAGAAGGGACATGATAAAGCCTTGGGGGGCCGGGCAGGCCAGCACGCCGGGCCAGCTCTTCAAGCATTTGATAAAGCTCCGGAGCCTCCTTAGGCAGCAATGGCCTGGCGCGGTACATTTTAAGCACCACGTTTGGTGATATTTTAACTGTGATTATCAGGGACACCGCGCTTAAAAAGAATACCCAGGGCAGGATATCACCCCCAAAAAACAGCTCGGCTATGATGGCAAGCAGGAGTGACATGCCGCCTATAAGAAGCACAGTCTCCATGGCATTGTATAATTTATGCCTGTTGATTATCAGTCGCATGGCTCACCAGAATTCGGGATAATTTGCCGGAGCGTCACGGCAGAACCGGTTCCTGTCTATCTTCAAGGCGGCGAAGCCTCTCCCGAAGCGTCTCGATTTCATCCAGAAGCTGAAGCGCAAGAGCTACACCGGGCAGGTTGACACCCATATCGCGCTGAAGAGCAACGGCCTTCCGCGTCCTTATGACACAATCTCCCTGGAACCGGTACATTCCGGCACGGCCCTCCAGTGGTTCAAGTATGCCCTCCTCCACCAGGTCCAGCACATAATCGGCATGAACGCTGCACATGCGGCACAGATCTCCCAGCGTCACGCCCTCCTGTTCCTCAAGAATTATACCCTCAACTACAGGCAGAAGTTCTTTTTTTACGTCCATCTCTATACTCCCAGTCCTTCACGCGGATTAAACGGCAGTTCTTCCGCCATCTTCCTGTAAACCTCTTTTGCCTTTTCCGTATCTGCCGGAGGCAGGGCTATCTGCAGCACCACATAAAAATCTCCCGGCTTCCTGGAGGGAATCCCCCTGCCACGCAACCTGAGCTTTCTGCCCTGATACGAACCGGGAGGAATCTTCAGGTCAACCTGCCCGGCCGGGGTCGGGACCTTGACCGTGGCCCCAAGGGCAGCCTCCCACGGCGCTACGGGAAGATCCAGATATACGTCGGCGCCTTCCACGCGGTAGAGCCTGTGGGGATTGAACTCCACTTCCAGCAGCAGGTCCCCTGCAGGCCCGCCGCCTATTCCGGGGCTTCCCTGTCCCTTGAGCCTGATGTGCTGACCGGGTTTGATCCCCCTGGGTATCCTTACCCTTATTGTGCGCTCTTCGGTACGGACATGCCCTTCCGGGGTGACAACCGGCTTTTTGAGTATAATCTCCCTGGTGGCCCCGCGGTAACTGTCTTCAAGATCAATAAGTATCCTGGCGCGGTGATCCTCTCCCCGCGCCTTGAAGGTGGTGTATGACCCGGCGCGTTGATACCCTCCAGGATCCTGATACCTGCCGCCTTTACGCCTGCCAAAAAGCAGTTCGAAAAAATCGCTGTAATCCGCGGCGTCCCCTGCGGTAAATCCGCCTCCGCTGAACTCAAAACCGGCATCCCAGTCAGGGGGAGGCCTGAAATCCTGCCCTGCCTGCCAGTTTGGCCCCAACTGGTCATAAGCCGCCCGTTTTTCCGGGTCCTTCAGCACTTCATATGCCTCTCCTATCTCCTTGAAACGCCTGTCGGCGTCAGGCTCCTTGCTGACATCAGGATGATATTTTCTGGCAAGCTTCCGGTATGCCTTTTTTATCTCATCCTGTGTGGCATCCTTGCCGACACCCAATATTTTATAATAATCCTTATATTCCATGCCTCGTAACTATAATCCTTTCTGTTTATGATACCATTGCCGGCATTATGCAATATGGGCATTAATCCATGCGGACAACTGTCCTGCGTTCATTGCCCCTGACTGCCTGGCAATCTCCCTTCCGTTTCTGAAGAGTATTACAGTGGGAATGCTCTGAATGCCGTATGCCGCAGCAGTCTGCCTGGCCTCCTCGGTATTGAGCTTGGCCACCCTCAAGCCAGGTTCCGCCCTGGAAGCAAGTTCCTCCATGACAGGAGCCATCATGCGGCATGGGCCGCACCACGGCGCCCAGAAATCCACCAGGACAGGGATGTCATTCCGCGTGATATGCTTCTGGAAGCTGGCATCATCCAGTTCGACCGGATGGCCTGTAAAAATCGGGCTGTGACACTTTCCACACCTGGGGCTCTGTGAAATTCTTTCAGCAGGCACGCGATTTACAGCGCCACACTGAGGACAGACTATATGTATATTATTGTTCATATTTTTTCATCTCCCTTGAACAAAACGCGATTTTGATATTTGTGACTGTTATACACAGGGTAAGGTAGGCATTTACTGAAAAGTATCAAGGGCCGGGAATTACAGGACGAGCGCGACAGGAAACAGTCATGCGGAAATTTTGATGGCTATATCGCGGCTATATGGCTATATGAAAAATCAGATCTTACCCCAAAATTGTGCCGACAAAAGGGTTGCTTAATGCAGGCCAGAGGTTTATGTTATATGTAACATACTGAATTTATGGTGGTATGCGGCTGATTTATGTGTATTTCGGGATGAAAGCAGAATGGTATGCGTTGATCAGCCGCCATGGGGGTATCAAGTCTTTTTCCGGTATATCAATTCAGCAGTCATCCATGATGTATGTGACAAGGAGGTACAAATGAAAAAATTTTTTCTGTTTTGTTTGTTCGGGGTGGTATTGGTGGCACCAGGGCTTGCATGGTCTGATCTGGATTCAGGACTGGTAGCATATTATACCTTTGAGGGAAATGCCAATGACCAAAGTGGTAATGGCAATGACGGTACCGTACATGGATCGGTAGATTATGTGTCAGGGATTGCGGGACAGGCGGCCCATATCGACAGTACGGACGAATATATTTCGATCTGGGATACAGAAGGTGTTAATAACAATATCAACACATCTGACGGTTCAATAAGTGTATGGATCAAGATCGATGAAAGATATTCAGGGAAATCGTCATTTGTATTTCAGTATTTCAGCAGCCATCAGGATCGACTGTACCTTGACGCTGGCGACTGGCATGATAGTGGTAAAAAACTCAATATTGGGGTTGGGGCAAGCCGGTTCTGGACAAGTGGTACTGTCCCGGATGGCGAATGGCACCACGTAGTTGTCACTTGGAGCGCATCAGGGACAATAAATGTTTTCATAGATGGAGAATTTGACACTGAGGATACGTTTAATAATCCTGATTTTTCCTTCCAGGGAGAAGAATTTTTCTATCTGGGAAGAGGTTGGGCCGGTAATCCCGGCAAGTTCAGTGGCTCAATTGACAACCTGCGAATATACAACCGCTCCCTCACAAGCCTCGAAGTCAAGCAACTATATAACCGTGCTACGGGAGGGGATGGAAATTATAGTGAAGCCGATTTGCATCATGCCAGAAGTGAAGGGTATTGGGAGGGGTATAATAGAGCACTTGAGGAAATGTCCGGTTGCGCCACATTCAATGACAGTAACAGCACCTTGCATATTCCCTGCTTCTCTTTTGGGGCTGCCACTTACTGGCTTGATCTGAGGCTCATTAGCACTTCCCCTGTCCATTTGGAATTGACGGATTTCGGGGAAAATTGATTTCAGGTGCTGGCAGGGAGGCCTCCTCCCTGCCAGACATATCCTTCCAGTCAAGGCAAGGGCCTGCTGATCTACTGTTTCAGGATTGCAACAATTCTTTCGAGTTCCTCAGCGGTTTCGTAACGTATCTCAAGCCTTCCTCCGCGTTTCCCCGGGCTTATTTTTACCGGTGACCCAATTGCGTGGGTCAGCTCCTGGCACAGCGCAACGATGTTTGGGTCAGGCTTCCTGGAGTGCGTAGCAGTGGCGCAGCCCTGTTTTGCCATCCTGCGCGCCAGGGCCTCTGCCTGCCGCACCGAGAGTTTTTTCCGTATTATTGTATCCCTGAGTTCTCTTTGAAGCTCGGGCTGGGAAACCATGAGAATCGCCTTGGCATGTCCCATGGTAAACCGTTCTTCCAGGAGGTCTTCCTTGGCGTAGTCCGGGAGTTGCATCAGCCTGAGGAAATTTGCCACGGTAGCCCTGTCGCGGCCAACCCGCCTGGCTGCCTCTGCCTGGGTAAGGCCAAGGTCTTCTGTAAGGCGCTGGTAAGCCATGGCCTCTTCAAGGGGATTCAGGTCCTGGCGCTGGATATTTTCGATCAGGGCCAGCTCCAGCATTTCGTCAGGGCTGATATCCTTTATAACTACCGGCACCGTGCGAAGCCCGGCCTGCTGGGAGGCACGCCACCTGCGTTCTCCGGCAACAAGCTCATATCCGTCATCCGCGGGACGCACCACAAGGGGCTGCAGCACCCCCTTTTCCTTGATGGATGCAGCCAGTGAAGCAAGGGAATCAGGATCAATTTTCTTGCGAGGCTGTTCCGGATTGGCCTTTATTTTTTCAATCGGGCAGAGAAAAAAACCGGGACTGCCAGCTTCATATATCTCCTCTGATGAAAGCAGGGCGCCGAGTCCCTTGCCAAGACCTCCCTTCATCATTGCTCCAGTTCTCCCTCTATTTATCCCTGAAACTCAGACGTGACGGCTCCAGGCCGGCGCGCCAGCGTTAATGATATGGTCAAACGATTGAAATCCGGTTTTATACCCTTTCTGCAGTCGTGTTATTGTTTCCCCAGGCGCTGACGGCTCAGGAATTCCCTGGCCAGCGCCAGGTATGCCTCGGCGCCTTTTGACCTGGGATCATAGGCGAAAATGGGTTTGCCGTGGCTGGGGCTTTCGCTCAGCCTCACATTCCTGGGAATGGTGGTGCGGTAAACAATGTCCCTGAAGTGTGTCCTTACTTCCCGCGCCACCTGGAACGTGAGGCGCATGCGCGCATCGTACATGGTGAGCAGCAGTCCTTCAATATGAAGCTGCGGATTGAAGTTGTGTTTTACAAGCCGTATGGTCTGCACCAGCTGGCTCAAACCTTCAAGGGCATAATATTCGCACTGCAAGGGGATGATGACGGATGTAGCAGCCGTAAGTGCGTTGATAGTGATAAGCCCCAGTGATGGGGGGCAGTCGAGGATGTAGAAATCGTATTCGGGCATGGCCTTCATTGCATCCTTGAGCACCTCTTCCCTTTTGTCCCTGCCGGCTATTTCCATTTCAATGCCTACCAGATCCCGGTTTGAGGGGATTACATCGAGGCTGTTGAACCGGGTGGAACATATCACGTCAGGCGGCGTGGCCTCGCCGATAAGCAGATGATACAGGTGGGCGGCAAGCGACTGGGTATCAATTCCGGTGCCGCTGGATGCGTTGCCCTGTGCATCGCAGTCCACCAGGAGCACCCTCTTCCCCATGGTGGAAAGCGCCGCTGCCAGGTTGACAGCAGTAGTGGTCTTGCCCACCCCACCCTTCTGGTTCGCAATGCAGATTATTTTTTTGCTGGTTGCCATCCCGATTTTTCCGCTGGCTACCCGGTAACGGTTTCATGTGGCCGGTCCACGCCAGGTTGAAATTTGATGCCGCAGGTCATACCTTATACCGTAATGTGCCGGTTGCCAATGACAGCCGTCAGATTCACGGTATAGAAAGTTTGCGCTGTTTACAAGAGAGGTTCTGAAAAATAGCAAAAATATACGGTAACATCAAAGGGCTTTCTCCAGCCCAGCGGAAGGAGCTTGAAAGGCTCTACAGAAGGAGGCTTAACCGCCAGAATCTGCTGACCCGCGAGCTTGCCAGGGAACTTGCCGTGAAAAGCGCTGCTCTGAGCAGGCAGATCGCCGTGCTTGTTGACAGAAAGGGGGCGGTTACCCATGTCATTGCAGGTGATTTTCACTCCATTATGATTCCTGACATAAGCGGGTTCCGAAGAGGACAGGGCCGCCTAAAGGGACTTCGCTGTATCCATACCCATCCGGGCGGTCAGGGCGGTCTTTCCACCGAGGACCTTACTGACATGGCCCTGCTCCGTCTTGACGCAATGGTGGCCATTGAAGCTGGTGAAGACGGTCTGCCCGGTACAATTCACATGGCCTACCTGCTTCCCAGATCGCAGTCTGGAGAGCGCTGGAGGATCGAAAAGTATGCCCATGTCTCGCAGATGGATCTGCCGTTTGAGGATTTCATTCTGGAGCTTGAGCAGGAGATAGAACAGAAAAGCGGGGTCAGGCATACCGGGCGCGCCACTGAAAGGGCCATGCTTGTCCATGCCGGCCCCGCCCCGGCGGATGATGCGGAGCGTTCTCTTGCAGAGCTCGGTGAGCTTGCCGTGTCAGCCGGCGTGGAGGTGGTGGAAAGCGTAAGGCAACGGGTCATGCGGTACAATCCCGGCCATCTGCTTGGAAAGGGCAAGTTGAGGGATCTGCTAATGCAGGGGCTGTATCTCGGGGCCACAATGATAATTTTCGACCAGGAACTGTCTCCGGTCCAGGTAAATAATATCGCCCGCATGGTGGACCTCAAGGTAATAGACAGGACGCAGCTGATTCTTGACATATTTGCAAGGCGCGCAAGGAGCCGGGGCGGCAAGCTCCAGGTTGAGCTGGCACAGCTTCGCTACCTCTTGCCAAGGCTGGTGGGCCGCGGAACCGCCATGTCCAGGCTCATGGGTGGCATTGGCGGCAGGGGGCCCGGAGAAACAAAGCTTGAAGTTGACCGCAGGAGGGTCAAGCAGAGGATAGGCGCCCTTGAAAGAGAGCTGAAGGGGCTGAGGAAGGGCAGGCGTGAGCGCAGAAAAAAGCGCGGGCGGTCAGGCCTGCCGGTTGTGTCGATTATAGGATATACGAATGCCGGCAAGTCAACTCTGCTGAACTGTCTTACCGGCAGTGACGTCCTGGCTGAAAACCGCCTGTTCGCCACCCTTGATCCAACCACGAGACGGATGCGCCTTGAAGACGGACAGCAGGTACTTCTCGCCGATACAGTGGGGTTCATCAGGCATATGCCAGCAGATATAAAAACCGCGTTTAAAAGCACGCTTGAGGAACTTGAGGATGCGTCCCTGTTCCTGCACGTGGTGGATGCGGCCAGTCCCTACAGGCGCGAGGAGATTGAGGCCGTACAGGCGATTCTGGAAGATATGGGTCTTTCCGAAATTCCCCGCATCATTGTCTTCAACAAGATGGACCTGCCCGGAGCCGCACCGGCGGGCGGGTATGCGGTGCAAGGGTTGCCCATGGTTGAAATTTCAGCAGTGCGCGGCAATGGCCTTGGGGAGCTCAAGGCCATGCTGCGGGAAAAGTTGCCTTTGGCAAGGGGCGCCTTTTAAGGAAAATGCCAGCCTTGCACCCGGGCTTCCTCACAGACACCCATCATGTAAAGCCCTTGCTGCGGGATAGTCCAGCAGTTACGGTGCTGGATGAAACCGCCCCCGGCCGCTATTGTCCAACTATCGCCTTTACGATTTCAATGTCCCTGTAACTGCCCCCCTCCCCTCAACCGTCTGCCCGGGGCCGCCCTTGGCACCTGACAGCCAGTTGTCTCCTGATCCACGCAGGTTGACGTCTCCTTGGTGATATCTTGTGGCACAAGATGGTATGTGCTACCATTCCGATCCGGCTTGTAACCGAACTGTTCCATACAATATGCCACGCGTATCACCGGATGGGTTCATGTAGATAATGGATAAAGGCTGCTGGATACAAAATAAAAATGGATGTGCAAACAATCATAACATGCAAAAATTTTCTTTATTCATGATAATAGCGCCGGTTTTGCTGTATTGTGTCAATCATGGCGGTATTTACAGTGTGCATCTGTGCACAATTTTAAGTTCGGGCCATGATCCGCTCTTTTCCTGACGCATGACGTATAAGATATAATACCTTTATCGCATGATTAAGTCCTTTCGATGTAAAGATACCGAGAAGTTGTTCAACGATATCGGAGTTAGACGATTCAATAATTTCAGCCAGATAGCAAGAAGAAAGTTGGAAATATTAAATAATGCTGCTCCATCGTTGCAAAGCTTAAGGATACCGCCAGGAAATCGTCTTGAACCATCGAAAGGAAATAGAAAAGGTCAGTACGGTATTAGAATAAATGATCAGTTGCGTATCTGTTTCAGGCGGGAAGATGGAAACGCGACAGAAGTCGAGATTGGAGATTGCGGATTGTCATAGATAGAGGTGGCAAGAATGGTAAAGAAATTGCCCCCAATCACTCCGGGTGAAATATTGATGGAAGAATTTATGAAGCCATTGGGCTTAACGCAATCCCAACTGGCCAAAGACATCAATGTTCCACCTAATCGGATCAGTCAGATTATTAATGGTAAAAGAGAAATAACGGCTGATACAGCGTTAAGACTTGGCAGGTATTTTGGTATTGAGCCTGAATTTTGGTTAAATTTGCAAATGAGATACAACATGAAATTGGCTCAGAGCAAAATCGGCAACAAGATTGCCAAGGAAGTTAAAGCATACAATTTCAAGGATAAAACCGGTCAGTTAGTAGCGGCGTAACCTACTAAATTGCAAGGATTATTTATGCGGATCGGCTTTGCCGAACCAGCCGTTTCACCTGACCGCCATTCCACTGCGCTCCTTGGCGGCAAGCGGCCTTTGATGGTTCCGTTCAATCAACTTGTTGAAAACAATATGCGATCAGCTGTAATCAATCAGGTTTTTGTCCTGGCGGGAGCGGGAGTTGGCGCTTGAAAATTCTTGATACACCCCACATGGAAAGGTGTACAGGATGCCATTCCTGTTCCCTTGCCTGCGCCAGGCTGGTTTACGGGCGTCTTTCCTGGGAGACGGCAGGAATCAGGATTTATCCAGTGGCCGGGCCTTCAGCAGGGTTTGACGCGCGGCGCTGCCTGGCCTGCAAGACCCGGCCATGCGCCATTGCATGCCCTACCGGGGCCCTATCCGGACGAACCGGCGGCGGGGTCCTGTTCAGCAAGGAGTTATGTACCAGGTGTGGTGACTGCGTGCCTGCCTGCCCTGTCTCAGGCATACTCCAGTACAATGAAGGTCCCATTTTTGTATGCATCCACTGCGGGCAGTGTGTTGACTACTGTCCACACGGATGCCTTGAAATGGTTGATGTCCATGATACGGCCCGGAGCCAGGAGGAAGTGTCATGATCCGTGATCATTTCAGGGTGCTTGAGGTAAACATGAGCACGGGCTCGGGCAGGGTGCATGAACTTGACGGCCGCGGTCATGCAATCGGGGGCTCCGGCCTTGCCGCTCTGCTGTTTGAACGCTTTGGCAGTCCGGAGCTCCCCTGGAACCACGAGACACAGCCATTTATACTTGCCATCGGTCCGCTTACAGGTGCCTTTCCCATGATGAGCAAGACAGTGGCGGCATTCAAGAGCCCCTATCACAACCAGTACACCGAAAGTCACGCAGGAGGCAGGTCGGCCCTTGCCCTGAGGTTTGCCGATCTTGATGCACTGGTGATTACCGGCCGTGCGGAAACCCTGTCCTGTGTTGAAGCAGGTTCAGGGAAATTCAGGATCGTGGACGCATCCTTTATGAAGGGATTGGATGCATACGCCGCCGGGAGGCTGCTTCGTTCCATGTGCGGCCGCGCTGGCCACCGTTCCATAATTTGTATCGGCCCAGCCGGAGAGACCGGCGTGGCAATGGCTTGCGTAAATGCCGATACATACCGGCATTTCGGTCGCCTTGGCGGGGGGGCCGCATTGGGCGCCAAGAATGTCAAGGGCATAATTGTTCACGGGGACGGCAGCTTTGAGCTGCCCGCGGGCCAGAGGTACCGGAAACTGTTCAAGACCGTGCATGACGGGGTTACCGGGACGGCCATCATGCGCAAGTATAACAGGCTCGGCACTCCGGCCAACCTTCAAAGCCTCAATGACATAAAGTCACTGCCCTGGAGAAACCTGCGTCAGACCAGTGATGCTGAAGGCATAAAGGGAATTGACAGGGAGCGTTTCGCAAATGATGCGCTGCTCGGAAAGGGCGCGTGCGCCGGCTGTCCCGTAGGTTGCATCCAGATAGGCCATGTGCGTGAAAAGATCAGCGAGGACAACAGGCATATAATCCGTCAACTGGCCTATGACTACGAGCCGGTTTTTGCCTGCGGCACCATGCTGGGAGTTACCGACTGCTTCCAGGTGCTGGAAATAATGGATGCGATGGAGAAGGTAGCCATAGATTCCATATCGGGCGGAGTCGCGCTGGCATGGGCTACCGAGGCCCTTGAGCGTGGAATCATATCAGAAAAGGAGACGCTTGTCCGCCTGAAATTCGGAAACGGAGCCGAATACCGAAGGGCCGCCTACCTGCTTGGCACCGGGGCAAATGATTTTTACAGGCTCCTTGGGCAGGGCACCCTGAAGGCAGCGGCGGAATATGGAGGAAGTGAGTTCGCCTGCGTGCTTGGGCAGGAAATGGCGGGTTACGCCACTGGAGAGCTTTACTTCGCCTCGCAGTCGCTTAGCTTCCGTCATTCTCACCTTGATTCAGGAGCCTATGCCCTGGAACAGAAACATGATGAGCGGGATATTGACAAGGCCGTTGAGTTCCTGATTGGCGACGAGCCCGGCCGATGCCTCCTGACCTCAATGGTTGCCTGCCTTTTTTCCCGCTCTGTTTACACACGGGAGGTAATGGCAGACTGCCTTGATGCACTCGGGGGAGGCCATATTGCCGCAAACCTTGAAGAGACAGCCGAGAGAATCAGGCGTCACCGCTGGCAGATCAGGTTCGCAACAGGATTCTGCCCTGATGACGTGGAACTTCCAAAGAGATTTTACAAGGTGAAGACCTGGAAGGGTGCCGTGGACCCCCGGTACCTTGACAGGCTGAGGCTGGCCTATGGCAGGGCGCTAAAAGGCCTGGTGGACGGCAAACACATAAAATGCAGGGGATGACCATACAGGCCTGCCCCCCCTCCCCCTTGACGTAAAAGGGAGGCCTTGCGCCCTGGCTCATGCCACAGGGGCTGAAGAAGCCTGTTTTTTAATCTTTGCGAATTTCATCTCGAAGAGGGTTTCCGATTCCTTCTGGCAGGCCATGACATCACCCGCAATACCCTTGAAGTTATCCAGCAGAATGTCCACCACCAGTTTGTCAAGCGCATGATTTGCAACCTGTGCAGACAATATCCTTTCAATCTGATCCAGGGTCATTCCACTCCTGTACGGTCTGTTTTCCAGCAGGGCGGTAAATATGTCTGCAACCGCCATTATTCTTGCGCCAATATTTATCTTCTCCGCCCTGACGTGAAACGGATAGCCTGACCCATCCAGTTTTTCGTGATGAAATGCCGCCCATTCCGCTATCAGGTCAAGGCCGCCTATTGTGCTGAGGACAGTATATGTAAAATAGGTATGCTGTTTTATAATCTCAAACTCTCTCTTGGTGAGCCTGCCCGGTTTTTCCAGGACCGAATTTGGCACGGCAAGTTTTCCAAGGTCGTGAAAATACCCGGCTATCTCCATCTGGGTTGTCTCGGAATCAGTAAATCCAAGGTGGCGTGACAGCATAACGGCGCATTGCGCCACACCGGTGGAATGAGTGGCGGTAAACCTGGATTTGAAATCCACAAGGTGACGGAAAATCGAGGCTACTGAAAAAATATCCTTCTGGAAGATTTCGTTTTTCCTGAATGGGCCGTGGTGCAGCAGCAATGAATACAAGCGGGGCGAGACCATATCAAGCCAGAAATCTTCATGTTCGGATATCCGCATGAATACATCCACTATGTCCTCATGCATTATTGGCCCTGCCAGGGAAGCAATCCCGGACCTGATATCATCCACCTGATGCAGAATATATTCGTTTCGCTGAATCGATCGTTCAATGGTGTCCGCCAGGAAAACTGTCTGGGCGCCCATGACATCCGGATTCCCTATCGGCTCATCCCAGCTTCGCCATGTCCGGTGATGATGACGCACAATGCGCGCCGACGGCCTCAGGAGGGATGACAGGGTGAAAAGCTCTTCTCCCAGGATGCAATGGGCATTGACGTCAATATTTTTCTGTCCAGCGTGAAGCCGGGTCTTGTCCTCCAGAGATAACGCGCCTATGTCATGGAATATTGCAGCCAGGTATATGTTGTTGATTTCCCGCTCGGAAAGCCCGGCCGCCCGTGCAATTTTCCAGGCGATAAAGGCCGTCCTCATCTGGTGCAGGGCTATATCAGGGCTGGCGATATCTATCGCATCCGAAAGCGACAGCACAAAGTTGCTGAATGGCGCACTGAATTCATGTATCATAAATCGGAAATAGGCTGCAAATCACCAAGGAGATACTGTCCGATCTTTTTGTCTTCGGTGTTGATATGCTCAACAAGCCATTTCTGAAGGAATATCAAAAGCTCCGCATCGTTGATGCTGCCACCGTTTTTCAGGAACAGAAGTATTTCCCGCACCTCGTTTACAAGTTCCTTGTGAAGTTCGACATGTTTCGAATATTCAGGAAAGGAAATTTTTTTCATGACCTCTTCTTAATCGCGGAAATGCACCTTCACATAATCCACCAGTTCCCTCAAGGTTTCTCCTGTTGCATAGGTCATCTCCTTGTGGGCCTTCACCGCCTCTTCAAGGACTGTCGCCATATGCACCAGTTTTTGGTGTTGACAGTCTATTGCAGATATGCCGGTTGCATATTCATCTTTCCACAACATGTTCCACCTCCTCGATTTGGCCCGGGAAAATCAGTGATGCACAATCCGCAAACATCCTGTTTCAGGCAGGAACGTCGGCTATCTGCCTGGAATAGTAACGTCTCGCGCCGGCACGTTTCTCCTCCACCCGCAAATCGATATCATCGTAATTGTCAATAAGGAGCCTGACGGTTCTGGCGTCAAGCCTGTTGTTTCTGGCGTAATCGGACAGGATGTTCCTGATTTCCTTTTTATCCATCACCGGCCTGCCAGGCCTCTCCTCGCTCAAAGAGCCGAACATCTCCGCCACCGCCATTATCCTGGACCCCATGGTCAGATTTTCACCTTTGAGATGGAAAGGAAATCCTGATCCGTCCAGAAATTCATGATGAAACGCAGCCCATCCGGCTATTTGCCCCATGCCTGTATTTTTCAGGGTCATGTAGGTGAGATAGGGGTGCTGCTTCATGAAATTCCGTTCTTCAGGTGACAGTGCTGAAGGTTTGTCAAGCAGGGCCACCGGGACGGCAAGTTTGCCAAGGTCATGGAGATTGCCTGCTATTTCCATGCACGTAAGCTCAAACCGGGTAAAGCCTTCGAGCTGGGCTAACCGCACCGCGCATTCTGTCACTCCCGCGGAGTGCGCGGCTGTATAATTGGATTTGAAATCAATGAGATTTTTTACAAGCGAGGCAATTGATACAAGTATGGTGAAATCATCCTCGGCCCGGCGCAGCGGGCCGTGTTCCCGCACTACTGAGTCCAGCTTGCTGTTTGCAATATCCAGCCAGAAATCTTCCCTCAGGGCAAGCTCCATGAAGACATCCACAACGCCTGGCTGAATGTTCTCGCCTGACATCTCCTTCACGCGGGCCAGTATATGGCCGGTCTGGTTAAGGATGAATTCATCCCGCCTTATGAGCCGCTCCACATAATCCGCAAGAAAAAGTATCTGTGCCTCCAGGACGTCCGGGTCCTCGACGGGGCAATGCCAGTCGCTCCATTTCCTGTGATGAAACCTGACAATCCTTGCGGCATCCTCAAGTACCGGCGTCATCATGAAGAGCAATTCGCCTATGACGCAGTGAGGTTCGGTGTTTTGGGTTTCAAACGCATGAAGCTTTATCTTTTCCTCCGGGGCCAGCGCGCCAATGTCATGCAGCAGGGCCGCCTTGAACAGCTTTTCGACCGATGTCTGCGGCAGGCCGGCTGCAAGTGCGATTTGCCACGCGATATAGGAAGTACGCAGTTGATGGGAGGCGATAACAGGACTGGTCATTTCAACCGCGTCGGATATTGAAAGCAGCAGATCTCCTATGTTACTCCTGATTTTTTCAATCATGAATATCCCGCCCCATTCCTGTATTTTTTACCGATTTGAGCATTTCACAGCGTGGAAAACAGTTTCCTCCTCAAGGCCCGTTGAAAAACCTTGCTTGTCGATTGCACGGCCTTTGACGGCAAATATTTTCAGGCGCCATATTGCGATGCCATTCATTGGTGCGTCATGTCCCGGCAATCTGTTTCCCAATGGCCTCATGGAGCAAAAAGGGATCACGCCGGTTACAGCACCTTCACATCATGCAGCGCCTGCCATCAGGCACACTCCTTTTGCTAAAGAATGAATTGTACCCAGCCTCCGGTGGGTGTTTGTAAAATCAGGATACGGTTCCGCATACGGTACCACGGCCATCCTGTCCAAATGGCCATAAACAGGCTTGATGCTGCCCCATTACCTGTGCCGCCCCCCAGACCATATTTATCCATTCGGCACATAACCGGCCAGCCTTTAAAATCGGCGGCAAACCACCGGAAAGTGGCCGGGCATCCACACAGGCTGTCAGGGCGGTCCCTGTTCTTAAAGGCTGAAAGCAAAGAGCAGGAGCTTCAAGAGGCAGAAGAAGTCGTAATCCTTTCGAGTCGGGACATGTTCGGAAACTCTGCCGGGTTGCCAACCTGGTAGGGAGTGCGCTTTGTAGCGCTGGTTTTTACGCTTGCCTGTCCTCCACCCCCAGTTTCTTCCTCCACTCCGGCCAGTGCTTGTCCAGTCTGGCCTTCAGTCCCTCGCTGAACTGACTGGGGTCGGGTTGATCTATGAACTCCCAAATCTCCCCGTTCGTGTCGCTCTCGAATGTTATTTCCGGTATCTCCTCGCTCAATAACTCCATCCGCTGAAGCGAGATTTCCATAGGCATTAAGTTCATCTTTCATTCTCCTGTCGTAAGTCCCCTCGAGTCGGGGCATGTTCGGAAACAGGTGAAAGTGCTATGAGGTACGGAGTGTGGCATATGTCGTAATCCCCTCGAGTCGGGGCATGTTCGGAAACGAACGTGCTCACAGACGAGATGCAGCAGGGGCTTACTGTCGTAATCCCCTCGAGTCGGGGCATGTTCGGAAACAACATGGTGGAAAGGCGCATCTCACAAGC
>JALVQQ010000144.1 GCA_027025395.1 Deltaproteobacteria bacterium
TTACCCTGCTCGACCTGAAGGTGCCGACGGCGAGAGAACGCCGACTTTTTACCTCGGGCTCAAGAACTTTTAGTATCCTAAATATTTATTGAGAAATCCGGATTGACCCAAAAAAGTTATTGACCTCCCTGTTTGTAAACTCCAGGGCATCCCTGTCAGCGTCAATGCAGGTGGCCTCTACAAACGAGGTGCTGCCGCATGCGGCAAGGAAATCGAACAGTTCCCTGTTTGATCCGCAGGCAAGATTCATTATCCTCACCCTTCTGCCCTCTGCAAGCAGGGGCCCGGCATACCTGCCCAGCAGGCTTGCCAGCATCCTTCTCCTGCCCCTGACCGCCCTGGCAGGCGGGCACTGGAGACAGTGCGCATCAACAAGAATGCCGAGATTGCCGTCTCCTTCAGGGACATTGCGGTATATGGCCTCCATCATTAGGAAATCCCCGGCATACCCCTTTGGTTTGAAATAGGTCCTCTGGGCAAAACGGCTGCGCATGAAATAGGGGAATATCTCCTTGAAGATATACCCCATCAGGTACTCCTTGAGCCTGGCGTCCTCTACGGATTTGTCAAGCTGCTCAAGCTTGTCATTGAAACCGTCTATAATGGTGCCGCAACGACCAAAAAACTCCTCCGGCATATCGTCGGCATGCATCATCTGTACGGAATTTGCAAGGTCGTAAAGGCCGGCCTTGAAATTTTCCACCTCCTGGTAAACCTCTTTCCAGAGCGAAGTTTCATAAAGGTTTTCAGGAACCGGGGTGATTTCAGTATAATACTTGCGGCGTCCAGCAGTCAGTGACGCCGCATAGGCTTGCAGAGGCTCCCTGTCATCAAGAATCCTTTTGAATCTCTGGGATACAGAGGCTGCCACGAGGAAAAGAAACCTGGCGTGAAGGGCTGGATCAGCCTGCACCATGCCCTCCACGTTATCCTTGTCCCAAACCGATACAACCGTCTCTGCCGTGGCCACAATATCCCTTACCCTTGCTCCGCCATCAAAAAATCCTATCTCTCCAAAAAACTCTCCGCGTCCTATGAGAGCAACAACTATACGTGTATCCCTGTGGGTATAGCTCACCTCCACACAGCCCTTTTCAACATAGTAAAGCGCAGATGCGTCATCGCCACTGACCAGGATCTTCTCGCCGGGCCTGTACTTCCGAACCGTGGAGTACAACTTCATTTCTTCAAGCACCTTTTCCCTGGCCGATTCCGCCTGGCCAACTCCTGTTCCGGCCCCATTGGCTACGCCGGTTGGCCCCTCCTCAAGACCGGAAGGAGACACAATCCTGAATTGTGCTTTTCCCCTGTGCTGTTTTTTCATCTCTTGTCTTCGCGCCTGCCCCTGATAATCAGTCATCTATTGTCCAGATACTTATTTTTTCGGTTGTTTTTTCGCTTTCCATAAAACCGATTTGCATCAATTTGCGATTAATCTTGTCTTGCATGCAAAAAACGGATTTGCATGAATTGATGAATGCCTGTAATTAGGATGAACGAACCGCCGGCGCGTCCGCAACAAAAATCACTTGCCGCATGCAGTGCCATGTCGAGGCGAGACCGAGTTGACCCATGAATACCAAATCGCTTGATGCCCTGTTTTCACCTGAACACATAGCAGTTACGGGATTTTCAGACAGTGGCGACTGTGCGGCAACACTTGTGCTGAAAAATATCCTGGTGGGGAATTTCAGGGGGACTGTCTGCCCCCTGCATGATACCAGTTCGTCCGTCCTTGGGATCCCGGCTTTCAAAAACCTTGGGGATACAGGCAGGGAAATTGACCTGGCAGTGCTTGCCGGCCCTTCGGAAACTGTACCCGAAGAGCTTGAGAAGATTGCCGGCGCAGGCGTCAAGGCTGCTATTGTATTGGCAAATGACTTCCGCGCCAGGCTGGGGGACCCTGACCATCTTGTCAAAACCATTCGGGAAACTGCCCAAAAATACCATATACCCGTACTTGGCCCCGATTCACTTGGGCTTCAGCGCCCCAGGGCGGGACTTAACTGCTCCATGGCGGCCAAACTCCCTCCTCCTGGAAGACTTGCCTTTATTTCACAGAGCGCTGCCCTGGCAAACAGCATTCTTGATTTTGCCGCAACCAAGAACGTGGGCTTAAGCGCCTTTGCCTCTGTGGGAGCACAGGCCGGTACAGACATAGCTGACATTATAGATTTTCTTTCCACCGATCCGTTCACCACCGGGATTGTCCTTTATCTTGAATCTGTAAACAACGGAAGAAAATTTGTAAGCGCCGCCAGGGCATTCGCCAGGACAAAGCCCCTTGTGGTGGTAAGGGGCGGAAAATACCGTGAATCACGTCAGGCAGCCCTTACCCACTCGGGAATTCTTGCCGGGGAAGATATGGTTTATGATGCGGTCTTCAAACGTGCCGGGATGGTGAGGGTTGAGGAGATAATAGAACTTTTCAATGTGTCCGAAGCCGTTTCCAAACAGACAGCTCCGGCCTCCAACCGTCTTGCCATAATCAGCAATGCCGGAGGCCCCGCGGCAATGGCCGCGGACATGCTGATAAGGATGGGCGGCAGGCTTGCAAGGCTTGCCGCCGGGGAAAAGCAGGAAATACGAAAAGTGCTACCCCGGCTGGCCCTGGTTGACAACCCGGTGGATCTTCTGTCTGACGCGTCCGCGCTGAGTTATGCCATTGCGCTTGAAGCCTGTCTCCGAAGCAGGGAGACAGATGGCGTGCTGGTTATCCTTACCCCTCAGTTTCACACGCAGCCTGGGGAAACTGCACGAAAACTCGTTGAAATTTCAAAAAAATTCCCCAAAAAACCGGTGCTTGCATGCTGGCTTGGAACAGACGTGATGGCTGAAGGACGTGAAATTCTCAACCAGGGAGGCATTCCCACCTTTATCACGCCTGAACACGGAGTAAAGAGCTTCATCTACCTCTACAGGCATGGCAGCAACATGAAACTCCTGACAGAGACCCCTGCCAACATAATGGACGATTTTGCACCCGATTATCAGAAGGTGGAAAACATACTGCGGCAGGCGGCCGCACAGCGGCGCTTTCTCCTTACCGAGCGTGAGTCAAAGGATGTTTTTGAAGCATATCACATACCTTCCCCGCCAATGGAAATCGCCACCACTCCGGAAGAGGCCGAAAAGACAGCTGCCGACATGGGATTCCCCGTGGTTATGAAACTTGAATCCCATGATATTACCCACAAGGGCAGTGTTGGCGGGGTGCTGCTGAACATTGAGCCGAAGGGAGTCAGGGAGGCCTTTGAAACCATCAGGAAAAATCTTGAGGACGCCGCCCCCGGCTCCCATTTCGGGGGAGTGACAATTCAGCCAATGATTCAGTGGCAGGGCATTGAGCTGGCCCTTGGCGCCAAACGGGACCCGGTATTCGGCTCGGTCATGGTTTTCGGCGCAGGGGGCAGGCTGTTTGAGGCAATGGAGGATTTTGCCGTAGGACTCCCGCCCCTTAATCAGAATCTGGCCGCAAGGCTCATGGCGGAAACCCGTATATGCCGGCATGCCTATTCATCCCAAGCAATTGATCTCCCTCTGGAACTGCTTGAAAAAATCCTTGTAAAATTTTCCCATCTCATCACTGATTTTCCGCAAATTCTCGAAATTGACATCAATCCGTTCCATGCCGGAAAGCATGGGGGGCTGTGCCTTGACGGCAGAATAGTGCTGGACCGTAACATCGTTAAAGGGATAACCCGTTTCCGTGGGGGGGTGCCACCGCACCTTGCAATTGCTCCGTATCCCGTTCAGTTTACCTGGGAAACTCGGCTCATGGATGGCACGCCATGCCTCATCAGGCCAATAAAACCCGAAGATGAGCCGCTTATGAACGAACTGTTCCACACATTTTCCGAAAAGACCGTAAGGCTGCGCTTTTTTCAGCCCATCAGGGAAATGACCCATCAGGACCTTGCAAGATACTGCCAGATTGACTACTGCCGTGAACTGGCGCTTGTGGCGGAAACTAGGGATAATTCCAAAACGAAAATCATAGGCGCGGGCCGCATAACCATGAGACCTGGTGGCAGGTCAGCGGAGATGGCCTTTGCGGTTGGAGACCCGTGGCACGGACAGGGAGTTGGAAGCGCGCTCATGAGCCGCACCCTTGAAGCCGCGGAGGAATACGGAATACATACGCTTTACATGGACATACTGAGAGAAAACCGCGCCATGAAGAGACTTGCGGAGAAGTTCGGTTTTTACGCCGTGCCCTCGGAAGATCACGAAATACTGGTTTACCGTCTTGACATCAAAAAAACCGGGCCACAGGATTTATGAGGCAAAAAGGAGGGCGGCAGGCCTGGCCCGGCCCTCCCGAAAAGCCGGACACTGAGGCCGGCTGATTGCCGATGCGTGCCCTGGCCCGAACCACGGCGACCAGCTGCCACGCCATTTCACTGCTCATGGAACCATGAGCCTGAAGCCGGTTGCGGCATCCGGCAGGCGGACAGCGCTGGAGTTTTTAATCTCGAATATGATAACCTCCATAATGTGCCATACCTTTACTCCCCGGCGCACACACCCGGTTACCGTTGTGTCATTCCTGCCACAGGCTATATGCATATGAAGCACCGGGTTACCGTTTTCATCGGGGAAAAGGGTACCGGTGCCGGTCACCTCACGGACATCATCCGTTACCAGTTCCATGGGCTTGACCGGGGTGGACCTTGCCTCTTCAGGACCTGTAACAAGCCGGCTGCCCTCATCCGCCCCGCCAAGCACAATAACCGCCGCGGCCCCGATGCCCTCATCCGCCGCAAGCCTTTCGATACATTCGTGCAGGATATCACCATCTTCAAGACGCACGGTAAAAATCCGGCCGATCTCTCCTGTTGAATATTTCACGGCAAACATCCTCCTGCAATTGCCCGCACTCAGTGCGGAAGTAATGAAAACAGGCTGTGGCAAACCGGTTATGCCCCTCAGCCCCTTCGGTTGGTCATCACTCCTCATGCCCCCTCTTGCCAGCACAGCCGGGGCTGAAGTGCAAGGCAAGCCAGATATCCGGTCTGGAAGGATCTGTCCACTCAACCCGGTGCCTCACTCCTGCGGGTATCAGCATGCTGTCTCCCGCCGCCATTCTGACCTTCCTGCCTGTATGTTCAAACAGAAGCACTGCCTCTCCACTAAGCAGAACCACCCATTCATCTTCTTCCTGCTGGTACCAGAAACCCGGGGGTGAGGCGTGGCCCCTTGAAACTATTCTTTCCAGCCTGAAACAGTTGTTGGCAACTATATCCTGAAACAGCTCTTCGGAAAGGTCATCAGGGATATTCTCATAAAGATTTTCCACCCGGACCAGGTGTTTCAGGGATTTGAGAGAGCTTTTTGTCATCATAACTGGCGACCGCATCCCGCATATCGTGCGAGCTCACCTGCCGCCTGGAGCGCAGCGGAATGGCGGTCAGGTGAGCTTGCACGAT
>JALVQQ010000145.1 GCA_027025395.1 Deltaproteobacteria bacterium
TCCAAGCCTCTCATAAATCCGCACGTAAAGACACCTGCGCCTGCCAGGCCATACCTCGCACCATCCGCCCGAGCTTCCTCCGCATGGCCCGTTGAGCAGGTACTTGGCACACTGGGACTGGGGACATAACAGTTCCATCTGATCCAGGGTGCAGTCTCCGCAGTGCTGACAGCTGAACAGGATGCCCTTGACCATGTACTCAAGACGGGTAAAAAGGTTTTCCGCCCTGCTGCCGCTGATGCGGCGGGCCAACCTCGAAGCCATGCCATGAAGGCCGGCGCCGGGCTCGAAAAATGTATTATGAACGGCCCGTCCCAGAGCGCTGGAAACCAGGGATGAGATGCGGCGGGGCGCCGAGCCGGAGCAGACGGTCTCCTTCCGCCTGTTAAGCCCGGTATGGTCATCTTTTTCGTAAAAATTGAAGTTCCACTCCTCGGGAAAGAGAAACTCCGGCACGAACTCCTGCCAGCGACAGGCCAGCTTCCCGGCCCTGTGCAATACATCTGCAACCCTGGAGTATGAAAGACCCGGGGCACTGATATGAACTCCTTCATATCCCATGCCAAGGAGCAGTGCTATCTGGCGGGCGCCCCGTTCAAGTCTTGCCGCAAGACCGCCGTCAGGGGCAGTGGCCTCCTCTTCAATTTGCGCAAGGAGCCTTCCGGGAAGTATGCAGCCCGGCACCACACCGCCATGAATTATACGGGCAAGTTTCACATCAGGCAGCAAAACAGTACCCATCAGGGGCACGCCCAGCCCCATTGCATCCACAAAAAGCCGGAGTTCATGATGTCTCCTTGCATCAAAGCCCATCTGGCTCACCACAAAGGCCGCACCGGACTGCACCTTCATGACCAGCTTGGCATACTGGAAGACCTGCTCCGCCTCCTCCCGCTTGAAGGGAGACACAACGCAGCCGGCATAAAACGGCAGGGGTTCGATACAGAGACAACGGTGGGAGTAACGCAACCCGTTTGCGAGCTCGGCAATAAAACGCAGCGCCTGAACGGAATCAAGGTCAAAAACAGGCTTGGCAAAGCCGGAAAATCCCCTCCTGGGATAATCGCCGGTGAGAACGAGCAGGTTTCTTAACCCTGTACGATCCAGCTCAAAAAGCTGGCTCTCCATGCTGTTTCTGTTCTTGTCCTTGCAGGAAAAATGAATGACCGGCTCAATGCCGAGCCCCCTTATCTCCCTGCTCAGGGAAACTGGATTCAGGGCCGGATGGCCTCCGGCATTATCGGTCAGGGACAGGGCGCTAAGCTCCCGGTCCGAAGCGGCGTCCCTTGCAAACTGCATTATCTCGTCCAGGGCCCGGCCGCGGGAGGCCCTGGCAGGCACCAGCTCAAACGTGGAAACAGGCTCGCCGGCACGGCAAAAGGCAGCGGCATCCCCTGCATGCACCGCCTCTGAACGCGACTGCATGGCATTTTTCAACTTTCTGGAAAACGGATTCACGATTCAGAACTGTTCATGCAAGGACTTTCAGCCCCGGGGTTGAGGTGCAAAACGCGGCGCGCCTGCAACACGCAAAGGCCCGAAACAGGCCGAAGAAGATATGCGGCAAGGATACGGGCCGGCCCTGGCCGCCAACAGGCCCTACCCGCCCCGCAGTTTTCTTTTCTCTCCAACCCTGAGGGTAATCTTCTGGCTGTCGAAATGCTCCAGGATGGGAATCATGTACTTCCTGGATATGCCGCCGGCCAGCTTGCGGAAATCATCTATCCCCATTTCCGAGTTGCTATTGAAGAACTCAACGACCTTTTCCTTTATTTTCTTCAGGGAATCAGGGTGATAGAAGAGTTTGTCCTTCAGGCGCACAAGCGCTCCCTCACGCACCATGAGATCGAAAATTTCCCCTGCCGCCTCAAGCTCGTCGGATCTTGCGACCTTCCGGAGGGCCTCGTCCCTTGAAGGAGTGGCAAGACCGGCCTTCAGGTATATGTCTTCCAGGGCCTGCCTGATCTCTGCCTCACGCTCTCCCAGCGCCACCTTGTGGGTGGCAAGCCTGACTTCATCCTGTTCCTGAATAATCCTTCCCTGCCTTGCAAGATGATTGAGGAGACGGTTGAAAATCTTCTGGGTTGGGGCCGCGGAACGCGCCTGGATAGAAGCGGGGAATATCCGGGAGCGGAACTCCTCCTTGGACACACCTGAAACAAGCGGGTTGGCCTTGTGGTACTGCTCAAGAAATTCCAGCGCATTCCGGCACAACTCCTCGAATACGGCAACATGAATAATCCGGTCTTCTCCATCAAGCCGGATAATCTTTTGCGCTCCGGCAAGCCTGTCAAGCTGCCTGACAAGTGCTTTGCCATACAGGCCGGTGCGAATGGATATTTCAACCGGGGTGAGGCCACGAATGCCGGCCTTCTTGATGTAAAGCTCAAGCAGTTCATGGGGTTCGCCCCTTGCTACCAGCTCAAGCTCCCGCCACATTTCAGGCCTTGTGCGTTTTCTCTTGCGCGGCAGGGGATTAAGAATTCTGCCACCTCCAATGGTCCTGATTGGTGAATAACTGCGTATCACATAACGGTCGCCGGGAAGCACTGCCACGGGCTCCTCAAGCTGTACCTGTATGTAGGCAAGCTGGCCAGGCTCTATCTCGTCCCCTGGCATCAGGACCCTGGCCATCACTTCTGCCGTGCCTGCATGGAAACGCACGGGCGCCCTGTATTTGAGAGGTTTTTCAGCACTTGAAAGGTAAAAAAATTCCAGGTCCACAAGATAGGAGGGCCTGAGCGAACCCGCTGTCGCTACACAGTCTCCGCGCCTGATGTCGGCAGTGCCCACCCCCTGGAGGTTCAGGGCGGTACGCATTCCGGGATGCGCCTCGCTGCTTTCCGAGCCGTGGGTCTGGATTCCACGAACCCTGGCCTCAATACCTGAGGGGTAGATCATGACCTCCTGGCCAAGGCTGATCTGGCCTGAAAGTGTTGTTCCTGTCACCACGGTGCCAAATCCCTTTATGGTAAACACCCGATCCACTGGCAGACGGTAAGGGCCTGCCGGGGCCCTTGGCTCCACATCCGCAACAAGGGAATCGAGGATGGAAAGCAGCTCATCCATTCCATCCCCTGTGGTCGATGAAACAGGAACCATGGGGGCATCCTCAAGAAATGTCCCCTGGAGGAACTGACGGACATCATCCTGGACAAGCTCAAGCCACTCCTCATCCACCATGTCACGCTTTGTAAGCACCACAAGGCCCTTTTTGACACCAAGGAGCTGGCATATCTCCAGGTGCTCCCTTGTCTGGGGCATGACTCCCTCATCAGCCGCTACAACCAGGGCGACGAGGTCCATGCCCACGGCTCCCGCAACCATGTTCTTTACAAAACGCTCGTGGCCGGGTACATCGACCACTCCGACCATTCGTCCGGACGGCAGCACGAGACTCGCAAAACCAAGCTCAATGGTTATGCCCCGTGCCTTTTCCTCCTTGAGGCGATCGCAGTCAGTACCTGTAAGGGCCTTTACCAGGGTGGTCTTTCCATGGTCGATATGACCGGCCGTACCCAGGATGACCGTTGACTTGTCCCTGTCAGAAAGTGATGTCATGACGGCTGCTGTTCTTCAGCTTATCCTTGAACCAGGAGCAGCGGGCGTTGCAACTGTGGTGAGGTGAAGGCCATTGTCATCCTTGGCCACAAGCAGCATTCCGTTTGACTCCACACCGCGAAGCTTCACAGGCTTGAGGTTTGCAACCACAATCACCTGCCTGCCCACAAGCTCTTCAGGCTTGAAGTGTTCAGCTATTCCGGCGACTATCTGCCTCTCCTCAGGGCACTTTACCACCAGGCGAAGCAGCCTGTCAGCCTTGGGCACAGGCTCTGCCTCAACTATTTCCGCAAGCCTGAGATCAACCTTTGCAAAGTCATCAAATGTTATAAGCCCTTCTCCGGGCTTTTCTGTCTTCTTGCTCTCCCGAGTCATCTTCTTCCCCTTCTTTCCTGCCTTTCCTGAAGCCTTGCCGCCACTGGAGACATCACTGTCCTTCTTTATATCAAGCCGGGGAAACAGTGACGGTATGCGGACAGTTTCGGTACCCGGTTTCAGCCCCCCCCAGGCAGCCTCGCTGAGCATCAACGAACCCGGCTTGAGGGCCCCCAGCGCCTCCTGCATCTTCTCCGAGGTCTCAGGCATTACAGGCCCGGACAGGATTGAAAAAATCCTCTGGGCCTCAAGCAGGGTGTAAAGCAGGTTATCAAGCTCCGCGCGCCTTGACTCATCCTTTGCCATCTGCCAGGGCGCGGCCCGGTCTATGGTCCTGTTCGCCACGTTGATCACCCGCCACATCTCCTCAAGGGCTCGATGCACCTCAAACGCCTCCATGTGACCGCGCCACCTGGGCACCAGGCCCCGCACAGCCTTCTCCAGCTCCCCTGCCGGGCTATCCGCTTCTCCTTCAAAGCCTGCGGGATCTGGCACCTTGCCCTCCGCGTACTTGTGCACCATTGTAAGAGTCCTGCTCAGGAGGTTGCCAAGGTCATTGGCAAGGTCCGCGTTAATGCGCATGACAAAGGACTCATCACTGAAGCCGGCATCTAGGCCAAATGACATCTCCCGCATCAGGCAGTACCTTGTGGCATCGGCGCCAAAGGCATTCACAAGATCTGCCGGCTTGCGCACATTGCCCAGGCTCTTTGACATCTTCTGATCCTTCATCTGCCAGTAACCGTGCACATGGAGCTTTTTGAAGGGCTCAACCCCCATTGCCCTTAGCATGGTGGGCCAGTAGATACCGTGGGGCTTTAAAATGTCCTTGGCTATTACATGTTCGGCATGGGGCCAGAATTTCCTGAAATTGTCGCCATCCGGATAACCCAGGCCTGAAAGGTAGTTGATAAGCGCGTCAAACCAGACATAGGTGACAAAATTTTCATCAAAAGGCAGGGTGATACCCCAGGCAAGCCTGCTCTTTGGCCTGGATATGCACAGATCCTCAAGCGGGTCCCTGAGAAAGGAGAGAACCTCGTTTCTGTATCTCTCCGGCGTGATGAATTCGGGGTTGCTCTTGATATGATCAATTAGCCAGTCCTGATAACGGCTCATGAGGAAAAAATAGTTCTTTTCCCTTATTCGCTCGGGTTCGGTGCCGTGATCCGGGCATTTTCCATCCACAAGTTCGCGCTCAATATAAAAACGCTCGCACCCGAAACAGTACAATCCTTCATACTCCCTGAACTCTATATCACCCCTGTCATAAACGGCTTGAAGTATGTGCTGAACAGTTGCGACGTGCTCAGGCTCGGTGGTACGGATGAACCTGTCAGGTCTTATGTTCAGTAAGGGCCATGTTTCCCTGAACATGGCACTGACCCTGTCGGTATATTCAGCCGGTGACATTCCGCGCTTTTCAGCAGCCTGCACAATCTTGTCACCATGCTCATCGGTTCCGGTCTGGAAACGGGTTTCCTGGCCGCACATGCGATGAAACCTGTTCTGCACATCAGCCACAACCGTGGAATAGGCATGGCCAAGATGCGGCTCGGCATTAACATAATAAATTGGAGTAGTTATATAGAATCTTTTGTCCATTTTCCCTGTGCCTGACATTCAGGACTGTCCGGCCATTACAAGATCAGGCTGCTACCTGCTTTTCTTGCCACCGGATTTATCACCACCGGCAGGCCTTCCGCCTCCCTGCCTGCCCCTCTTTCTTCCGCCCCGGCGTTTGCTCCTGCCCTTGGCCTTGCGGCCGGTCTCCCTTGCAGCGCTGCCGGCAGATTCCTTTTTTTTGCCCTTCTGTCTTTTTGAACTGGTCTCGCCGCCTCTGTCCTGGCCCTTGCGGCCCTGCCGCGCCGCCTGGCGTGAAGGCTTTTGGCCCTGCCCCTTTCCTTTCTCATCCCCGTTACAGTTGTCATGGCTTACACCATTGCCGTAATCTCTGCCCTGAGCCTGTCTTGGAGGCAGCCCCTGCTCTTTTCTCTGTCTGAAATCCTCGAGTTCGGCATTGGTGAACTCCACCACACCATGTTTTTCAGTGGATAAGGATACGGTCTTTTTGAGGATGTTCCGCCGTATCACCTTGCCCTCGCCGGATGGTGAATCACAAATATTTCCCATTGACGGCAGATTCTTGGCGTACTCACGATATGTATCGTATTCAAACACGAGGCAGCAGAGGAGTCTCCCGCAAAAACCGGAAATCTTGCTGGGATTAAGAGGAAGATTCTGCATCTTGGCCATCTTGATGGAAACCGGATCAAAACTCTTGAGAAAACTGGTACAGCACAGGACCCTGCCGCAGCTGCCAATTCCTCCGGTCATCTTGGCCTCGTGACGTATCCCTATCTGGCACATCTCCACACGGGTTTTCAGCCTGCGCACCAGATCCTTGACCAGTTCCCGAAAATCGACCCTTCCATCAGCCGAGTAGTAGAAAATTATCTTGCTGCCATCAAAGAGGCTTTCCACCCGAACCAGCTTCATCTCAAGGCCGAGGGCATTTATACACTCCTGGCAGACCTTTCTGGCATGCTTCTCGTTTTCCAGATTCTGATAAAAAAGCTCTATCTCCCGTGTGGTGGCAAGACGTTCTATGCAGGGTATTTCAACATCGGCGGGAAGTTCCATGCGGACAGGAAGGCCTGAAACCTGGCCCACTTCACTGCAGTGCTCGCAGGGCACCACAACCCACTCTCCGATGTCGGGTTTCAGGTCTCCCGTGTCACAATGTACCGAAGGACGGTCATTCCTGAAACGTACAGGGACAAGATTCATTGTCACCGTGCCGCGGATTCCGCCTTCAGTATCAGCGCCTGCGGCAGGCACATCCTGTCCCTCCTGTTCCACGCCAGGAGAACCGGGCCCTGAAACAGCTTCCGCAGCCTGACCTTTTTTATGTTCCGGCTCTTGCTGGGTCATGGCTAAAGTAGTTAGCATTTTTTCATGCATGCGTAAACCGGGATATGAAGATGCGCCATCCGCCCTGCTACCCAAACATACAGGCTGGCCACTCACGGCTCAGAGACTTATCCAGAACCTCAGCATGGAATTCGCAAGCATCTCCCGGTTTACATTCCTGGCGCACAGCCGTTCCATGGTGTCAAGGAACGCGGCATATTCCGCAATTGTCTCCATATCCGCCGCGGCGGCAAGCCTTTCAAGCTCCTGGCTGTAATCGGGATTAAACAGTTCGACGCCCTCTCCCGGCGAGCTTTTTGCAAGCATCATATCCCGCACCGCTGACCTTATCACCACAAGCCCTGAAAGAAAATCCTCCGCATTTCCTGCCAAGGCCTTTGCCACGTCCCAGAACAGCGAAAAACGTCTTGTGGCATCAAGTGCAACAAACCTGAAAAACAGCTGTCTGAACGCCATTCCTCCCTTGAGATAACCCAGCGCCCTGGTGATGCTGCCATCAGCTATTCTTGCAGCCGCCTCGGCGTCACCCGGCTCCGCCCCGTGTTCAGCACATAGAATTTCCGATATAACCGCAGGTTCCAGTCCTCCGCATGAGATAACCTGGCAGCGGGAAACAATGGTGGGCAGCAACATTCCAGTACCCGGCGCGGTCAGAATGAGATATGTACGGCAAGGCGGCTCTTCAAGGGTCTTTAGCAGCGCATTGGAGGATTCGCGGTTCATCCTGTGCGCCTGCAGGATAATAACCACGCGGTTCCTTGCCTCAAGCGGAGGATAGGAAATATCCTTCTGAAGCTCATGCACCTGTGAAAGCTTTATAAATGCCCCTTGAGGTGTGATTACTGAAAGATCAGGGTGTGTTGCCCTGGAAATTTTTCCGCACTGGGGACAGATGCCGCACGGCGCCGGAGGTGATTCGTGGATACGCGGCTCATCACAGATGAGCAGGGATGCCATTATTCGTGCAAGCTGCTCCTTTCCTGTGCCTTCAAGCCCGCTCAAGAGCCAGGCGTGCGCAAGACGTCCGTTTCTGAAAATCCTGCCAGCCACCGAAAGGGCATGGCTCTGCAGCACCTTCATGCTACCTGGCTCCTGCAACTTTCAGGCATCAGATATCAAAAATGGAAGGCTGGGTCACCGGAGCTGCATCTCCATCCTGTTCCAGGTCTCCATCTTGAGCCGATGCCCCGGATTCAGCATGCCCCTTGAGAAAAAAATACCGCTCAAACAGCCGCTGGTACGGGGTCCATTCAGGCCCATGTCCTGGCAGGCCATCACTGAGGTTTTGCAAAAAACTCATCTTGGCATCCATATCATCGATGAGGTGCAGCGCCACGGCCTCGGGCGTCATGGGCAGAACAGAAGCACCATATTCCCTCTGTCCGTGATGGGAAAGGATCATGTGTTTCAGGGCCATGATATGGGGATTACCGGGATCAATACCCGTTTCCGCCGCGCACCTGTCAATTATTTCAACCCCTATGGCCATGTGACCAAGAAGCCTGCCCCTGTCAGTATAATCAATTGGCGGGGCATCATATCTGAACTCCTCGGTTTTTCCCAGGTCATGAACCAGAGCGCCCGCCACCAGGAGATCCCTCTCCAGTATTGGATAAAAACCGGCAATGCTATGCGCCAGGCCGGCCACAGATACGGAATGTTCCAAAAGGCCGCCGAGATACGCCTGATGCATCTTTTTGGCCGCTGGAGCTGTTACAAAGAGCCTCCGCACACCGCCACCCTTTCTGAACAGGGCCTGCAAGAAAATATTAAGGGGCTCACATGAAATGGACCTGACAAAACGGTCAAGTCTCTTTTCCAGCACTTCAGGTTCAACCGGAGACCTGGGCATGAAATCAGCGGCGTCAACATCCTCGGGCAGCACGGGCTGCAACGAAAGTACACGCAACTGTACCGACTCCCTGAAGAGCTGGGCCTCCCCCCTTACCAGCACAAAATCCCCTTTAGAAAACCGTGCGTCAGCATGCCTCGGGTTTTCCCCCTCCCACATCCGCGCCTCTATGACGCCGGTTCTGTCCATAAGGGTAAGAGCAAGATAGGGAGCGCCTTTCTGGGTAGAACATAGACGCTTTTCAGCTATGCAGAAAATACCCTCTACACGGGCCCCCGCCTCTATTTCCTCTGCAAAAATACCTTTTTCAAACATGAACCCAGGGCCTGTATCTGTGCGCAATTGGATAGCGGCGCCCCATGCCAAAGGCCTTGGATGTCACCTTGGGACCAGGCGGGGCCTGCTTGCGCTTGTACTCATTACGGTCAACCATGCTGATAATTTTAAATACGGTATCCCTGTCAAAACCGCGCTGAACTATTTCAGATGGAGAAAGCGACTTTTCAAGATAAAATTCCAGTATGGGATCAATAACCTCGTATGGCGGAAGGTCATCCTGGTCTGTCTGGCCTGGCCTCAGTTCAGCGGAAGGCGGTTTTGCAAGTACCCTTGAAGGAATAATCTCTCCGGTGCGGTTGAGCCAGCGGGCGACCTCGTAAACCAGGGTCTTTGGCAGATCGGACATGAGGGCATATCCTCCGCTCATGTCCCCGTAAAGAGTACAGTATCCTACAGCCAGTTCACTCTTGTTGCCAGTGCTTAGCACCATGTGCCCCAGCTTGTTTGAAATAGCCATGAGGAGATTGCCCCTTATTCTGGCCTGGATATTCTCCTCGGCCACATTGGGCGGACGCCCTTCAAATACCGGGGCGAGAACATTGAGGTAAGAACTGAAAATATCGCCAATTGGCAGTGTTATGAACTTAATGTGCAGATTTTCTGCAAGGGCCTCGGCGTCTTCGATGCTCTCCGCAGATGTATAAGGAGATGGCATTATGACGCCCAGCACCTTTTCAGGCCCGAGCGCCCTGCATGATATTGCCGCGGTCACGGCAGAATCAACTCCGCCGCTCAGGCCAATGGCCACGGTATGAAGGCCGCATCTTCGCGTATAATCGGCGAGACCAAGCTCGAGGGCATTGCAGACCGCCTCTGCACGGCATTCGGGCCACGAACGCCTTTCTTCACTGGAAACCTCTCCTTCTGGCAGGTTCACATCAAGCACTACCAGGTCCTCCCTGAAGGAACTGGCACGGCACGCCACATCGCCCCTTTTGTCAACGGCAAGGCTTGACCCGTCAAAGATAAGGCTGTCCTGCCCGCCAACCGCGTTACAGTAAAGAAATGGCAGCCGCATACGGCGCGCATGCTGTTGCAAAACGCAAATACGCGCCTCGGCCTTGCCGAGTGCAAAGGGAGAGGCGGAGATGTTGAGCATCAGATCAACGCCCTGGCCAGCGAGCTCCGCCACGGGATTTTCTCTGTAAAAAGGAAGAGCGGCACACTCTTCGATGCCGCTCCACATGTCTTCACAAATTGTTATGCCCAGCCGGTGCCCATTGAATTCCACAGGCGCCGCAGGACCGCCAGGCACAAAGTAGCGGGTCTCATCAAAAACGTCATATACAGGAAGAAGCCGCTTGTGCACCCTTCCTAGTTCATGGCCATCCTTGAAAAGCAGGGCGCTGTTGTGCAGACGCGCGCCACAGCCATCTCCAGCAGCAGGAGTAATGGTGCCACACAGGACTCCAATACCCCCGACCGCCGAGACAAGTCCTTTCTCTGCCTCAAAACAGGCCTGGACAAAATCATTGCGTTCCAGAAGATCCCTGGGGGGATAGCCGCATATTGCCATTTCAGGGAAAACCGCAAGCTCACATCCACGGCACCTTGCCTCTTCAGCACGGTCTGAAATCAGGGCAATATTCCCCTCGAAATCACCGATTGCAGGATTGATCTGGGCAATGGCTATCTTCATAATCACTCAGGAGTGCTTGTCCGCAGGCGGGTTAAACGTGCACCCGCACGGCTCTTGCCCTGAACCAGGAAGGTTACATACCCTGCTGGCATTCAGCCACGGCCTTCTGGATCTCATCATCGAGCTCCTTTGGCAAACCGTCAATTTTCACATTCAGAAAACCGCGGACAATGGTTGAAGTTGCCTCCTCCTCATCGAGTCCGCGGGCCATGAGGTATTCTATTTCTTCCTTTGCTATGCGGCCCACAGCAGCCTCATGAGACATCTCAACGTCAGCAACATGGGCCTCAAGCTCAGGAATGGCATGAATTATCCCGCGCTCGGCAAGCATAAGCCCCTGGCATTCAAGGTGGGCCTTTACGCCGGTTGCCTTTCCTACCAGGTGTCCTCTCGCAAGCACGCGGCCGCCATAGGAGATGGTCCTTGAAATAATCTCTGCTTTTGTATCTGGGGCTTCTAGTATGACCCTTGACCCGGTGTCAATATCTGCGCCCTCCGGAGCAACAATCACCGAATTGAACCTGGCGGTTGCATTCCGGCCTGCCAGAGTGGCGGTGGGAAATGCCTGGACCGACTTTACCCCCTTAAGGCTTACATAGTTTGAGAGAAAAACTCCGTCTTCCTCGACTCTTATTCCTGTCCTGGGACGCACATACACTTCCTCGCCCCAGTTATGCACCATAGTAAAAATAAGTTTGGCGCCCTTTCTGATATAAAACTCCGATACTCCTATATGAAGACCGGAAGTAAGGCCAGGATGGGTTGCGCAGCCGGTAATGATATGAAGTTCAGAACCCTCCTCGGCAACAACTATATTGTGGACCCTCTGGGCCACATCGTCACTCCTGATATAGAGACAGGCCTGAAGCGGATAAACCACTTTCTCTCCTGGCAGAGCCCTTATAAAATAACCATTATCAAGATTTTTGGCAGCCTCCCTGGTAAATTCATCCTTGTCAGGGTCAACGAGCTTCCAGCGGTACTCCTCAAGGCCGTCGTATTTCTTGATGGCCTCGGTTATAGGAAGCAGCTCTACACCCTGGATACCACAGTCACACTTTGTAACACCGCAGTTGGTCTGCAGAAAAGTGCCCACACGGTTCGAGCTTTCCAGATCTACACCGCTCTGCCTGAGCCTGATCTTTTCCTCCTCACCGAGTTCTGCTATGTCATTTACCGTTTCAGCCTCGGAGGCCGGACGGAATTTTTCAAGCAGCTCCTTGTCGCTCATGGTAGATTTTTTGTTTAGAGACGGCATTTTGCACACTCCTGATATCCATATTTCTGAATTCCTTCAAAGATCTCCAACGGGTTGCCCTGACAGTAAATCTGGCCATTGAGCATGACATGCCCCTTGTCAGCGGTAACATAGTTGAGGATAAAACCCGTATGGGTGATGATCAGGCCTGATTTTTTGCGTCCGCGGTGTATATCCTTCTGCAGCAACTTTCTTATCATGTCACCAATGATATTGAGATTTTCAACATCCACTCCCGATTCTGGCTCATCAAGCAGGGTAAAATCAGGATTCTGCGCCAGAAGCTGTAACAGTTCGGACTTCTTTATCTCACCACCTGAAAACCCGTGATTTACCTCCCTGTCAAGAAAGTTTTCAAAGCCGTAGAAAGTGGCAAGCTCCCTCCCCTTGTCAGGGTCGCCTGCTGCCAGGGCAAGCATATTGCGCAGCTTTACCCCTCTGAGTGTAGGAGGGCGCTGAAAAGCCATTCCTATGCCACGCCGGGCCCGCTCATGAAGAGGCATCTCTGTTATATCTTCACCCTTGAAGGTGATCCTGCCGTGCTTGACCCTGTAACCGTCAAACCCCATAAGGGTCATGAGAAGCGTGGTCTTGCCTGAACCGTTTCTGCCAAAAAGACAGTGGGTTTCACCCTGTCCTATTTCCATATTGATGCCCTTCAGCACTTCCTTGCCCTGGACATCCACCCAAAGATCCTCAATTTTTAACATGACATCCATGCATCACTCCGGTTTGATTTTAATGTTAGGCCAACAGCAACCTGCAACCTCACTATCCAAATCAAAAACAAAAACCCGGCACACCTGTCTGGTATCCTAAACGACTGAACTGCGCCGGGTTATATTGATAAATTTTGCCTTCGACCTGAAGGCAAGGATTATGCTCAGCTGAATCCGCCAGACGAGCCGCACCCACCGGCACCGGCAGATCCGATACCGCTACCGGTAAGCCCCATGTTAGAAAAACCGGAACCGCGGGAAAAACTCGACATCATCTTCTGAACATCGTCGGTACCGCACCTTGGGCAGGTAACTTCCCTTACGCCACTGCTTGAAAGGACGAACCTTTCAAACACAGTATTGCATTTTTTGCATGAAAATTCATAGATAGGCATTTTGATTCACCTCACGCCTGTGTTATTCTCCATTCCGGCACCGTGGTTTAATGTTCAAAACTGGCCGCAAGGCAGGCTTAAACCACGGGCAACATCCCTGACCCGGAAAAACCGTAACCCTGGAATTTTCCATTACAGTAAGTTAATCTTATGTGAAAGACTGTCAAGAGCAAACAGCAACAGACCTATTTATTTGAACATGAATTAGGGTAAATCAAATGGAATTCAGAGATAACCTCAAGGAGATTCTCTCCCCCGGGACAATACAAAAACGCATAAGGGAACTGGGCGAGCAGATAACCAGGGACTATAACAAGGAACCAGTTGTTGCAATAGGCATACTCAATGGGGCATTCATCTTCATGGCAGACCTGGTAAGGGCCATTGATCTGCCCGTGCAGGTAGATTTCATGAGACTGGCAAGCTATGCCGGGACCGAATCCACCGGCCAGGTTACAATCACCAAGGATGTGGAGCTGGTGCTTAAGGACAGACACGTTCTGGTAGTGGAGGATATTGTGGATACCGGTTGCACGCTGGAGTACCTGAAAGAAATACTGAAGCTCCACCGGCCAGCCTCTGTAAAGATATGTTGTCTTATTGACAAAAAAGAGCGCCGCAGGGTGCCGATGGAGGTTGATTATGTGGGCTTTGATATTCCGCGGGGATTTCTGGTGGGCTATGGCCTTGACTATGATGAAGAATATCGTCACCTTCCCGGCGTCTATCATCTCAACCCTGTCCATGAGCCAGAGGCATACGTCCCGTCTGAACGCTAACTGGTCGTGCACAACCTACGTCAGAGGTATTCAGCCTTGCACATCCTGATCATTGGCGGAGCCAAAAGTGGCAAGAGTTCGCTGGCGCTTGACATCGGAAGAAAATTTTTCTCCCGATGTAACAGCGAGGGAAGAAGATCAGGGGCGGCGGCACTTTTCATAGCCACGGCCCAGGCGGGAGATGAGGAAATGGCTGAACGCATCAAACGCCACAGACTGGAACGGGGCCCGGAATGGAAGACCGTCGAGGAACCCCTTGACATAGTATCAGTGCTGGAACAGCACCATAGAGACGTCAGAGTGATTATCATTGACTGTCTGACACTATGGGTCTCAAACCTGATGTGTCACCTGCCAGACGAACTGGAGCATCATACGCACCGCCTCTGCTCGCTGCTCCAGAAAATTTCAACTCCCGTCATAATGGTATCCAATGAAGTGGGATTGGGAGTAGTGCCTGTATCTCCCAGCGGGCGTTCATTCAGGGAGTGTGCCGGAAGACTTAATCAGGAATTGGCACAAACATGCTCAACGGTAATATTCACCGTGGCTGGCTTACCGATGTACCTGAAAGGAGAAGAGATTGTCTGAAAAACGCCTTTCAAGCCTTGTTGAAAGAATCAAACCGGTGGATGATTCGCTGCATGCTGACATACAGCAACACCTGGATAATCTTACAAAGCCCAGGGGAAGCCTTGGAAGACTGGAAGAGTTTGCTTCCCGTTACTGCAAAATAACCTCGAATATCCGTCCAAAGCTTCCGGGCAAGGCAGTTCTGGTATTTGCCGCAGATCACGGAGTTACTGAAGAGGGTGTAAGTGCATTTCCCAGGGAAGTAACCTATCAGATGGTTTACAACTTCCTGGCAGGCGGGGCAGGAATAAATGTTCTGGCCAGACACACAGGGGTTGACGTAAAAGTTCTGGACATAGGTGTTGATCACGATTTTTCCGCCAGCCAGGGGCTTGTTAATATTAAAGTGGCAAAGGGGACAGGGAACATCGCCAGGGAACCCGCAATGACAAGAAAGCAGGCTGTGGATGCAATCCTGGCAGGAGCCGAAGAAGCGGAAAAGACCATCAAGGAAGGGGCCGGGATCATAGCCACAGGAGAGATGGGAATTGGCAATACCACACCGTCAAGTGCACTGACCGCGATTTTCTGTCAACTGTCACCTGCTGAAGTAACCGGGAAGGGCACAGGAATTGATCAGTATGCATGGCGACACAAGGTGGAAGTAATCGAAAGGGCTATAAGGCTTCACGCCCCTGACCCAAACGACCCCATTAACGCACTTGCGGCTGTGGGAGGGCTTGAAATAGCCGGAATTTGCGGCCTTGTCCTGGCAGCGGCAGCCAACAGGACGCCGGTGGTAACCGACGGCTTCATTTCAACCGCAGGCGCCATGGTGGCGGCAGCCATCTGCCCTGACACAAAAGATTATATTTTTGCCGCCCATCAATCAGTGGAGCAGGGACACAGGGCGCAGCTGAAATACCTTGAACAGCGTCCGATACTGGACCTGGACATGAGACTTGGGGAAGGCACTGGCGCAGTTCTGGCAATGAATCTTATTGAAGCCGGGCTTAAAATATACCTAGAGATGGCAACCTTTGATGGCGCTCAGGTTACACCAGGCAGCGAGGTGCTGTAGCCACCTGATTTCAGAGAAAAAGAATAACCCCGAAGAGGATCACCCTT
>JALVQQ010000146.1:0-5713 GCA_027025395.1 Deltaproteobacteria bacterium
AAGGCTGGACTGATGAACTTGCAGCAACACTGAACAGGACCGACAACACATCCCCCGCAACCAGTAACCGGCTCGCGGCGCTACGCATTGCCGATGCCATTTCCGGAACTGTAAAATACGCCTGTGACATGGGCATATCCTACCTTACCCCCTCCAGAAGTCTGGCCACACTTTCTCATGGCGAACTTCAGCGCCTTCGTCTGGGAGCACAGCTTGGCAGAAACATGACAGGGATTCTTTATATTCTGGATGAACCCACCTCGGGTCTTCATCCCCTGGAGCGTGCATCTCTGTACCGGAATATCAAAAGGCTGCGAAAAGCAGGCAATACCATCCTGATAATTGAACACGACACCACCATTATGGAGCAGGCGGATCATATCATAGAGCTTGGCCCTGGTGCAGGGGATAATGGAGGAAGGGTTATTTTTACAGGCTGCCCCCGGGATCTGGCAGAATACCCGGGTGGTTCAATTACCGGCCCCTGGCTTGCCGGCAAAAGAAATCTTTCCCGAAGGGCTCACGGTCATGAAAGGGCCGGATGGATAAGGCTGGAGATTCCCTCTCGCCATATCCTGCAAAAGGGCGTCCTGAAAATTCCGCGGCAATCACTGACCTGCCTGACAGGACTTTCCGGCTCGGGGAAAACACTCCTGCTGGAAACAGTGATAAACATGGCCGAAAAAGAACGAGAATCAAAACAGAACAGGCTGCCAGGCACAGTCCTGGTAAAACAGAATCCGGTAACCAGGACATCAGCGTCTTTCCCTGCTACTTACATGAAGATCTTCTCACACATCAGGGGAATGTTCGCCCGTACGCCGGAGGCCAGGAAGCGAGGCCTCGGGGCCGGTTGGTTCAGCCTTGCAAAAAGAGGCGGCCGGTGCGAACACTGCAAGGGCAGGGGAACGGTAACAAGCGATCTCGGCTTCCTGCCTCCGGTTTCATCTCCCTGCGGGATATGCAAGGGCAGAAGATATAACCGCGATGCCATGACCATCCGGTACCGAGGCAGCTCCATATCCGATGTGCTTGACATGAGCGCAACCGAGGCCATCGGGTTCTTCATGCATCTCGGCAGCGTGCGAAAACCGCTTGAATGGATGGAACGAACAGGACTTGGCTACCTGAAACTGGGGCAGGCCATATCCACCATGTCCGGGGGAGAACTCCAGAGGTTGAAACTTGCCAGGGAGCTTGCCAGGCCTGCTTGCGCCGAGACACTCTATCTGTTTGATGAACCGACACTGGGGCTGCACCTCGAAGACATTGCAATGCTCATTACAATTGTTGACGATCTTCTTGAACGAGGCAACAGTATCATAATGGCGGCAAACGACCCGCGCATCGTGGCAGTTGCGGACTGGATAATAGAACTCGGCCCTGGGGCAGGACCCGAAGGGGGCAGGATCACGTTCCAGGGCACGGCTGCGGAACTGGCTTCGTTGGAGACATCACCGACCGCACCCTTTATCAGGCAGTTCTTGAAATAAAAAAGGCCCCGTATGAACGGGGCCTATTATTCCGGTATGGAAATCAGTCAGGACTGATTAGCCGCCCATGCCGAAAATCTCCATGAGCTTGGGAAGCATGGGATTGGCGTAAAGTGCGATAAGGGCGACAACAAGCGCGTAAATGGTCAGGGACTCGATAAGAGCCAGACCGATGAACATGGTAACCGTGAGCTTACCGGCAAGCTCAGGATTACGGGCAGTGCCGTCGAGGCAACCCTTTGAACAGTGACCCATGCCAACACCGCAACCGGATGCTGCAATACCGACACCAAGTCCGGCGGCAAGCACTGAAGCTGCCATGAGGAAGCCAATATGGCCGCCCTTTGCCACATCGCCATCGGCTGCCATCGCCAGTCCGGCAAGTCCGAGAACCATCGAGCCAGCAAGTACGGATACAAGTGAAACTTTCTTCATCTTTTTCCTCCCTTTAGAGTTTTATATGTTTTGGCCTTCTTCTTGACTGCTCGTTATTTTTAATGTCCCTCTGACATAGCCTCAACTGAATAGACAATTGAGAGCATCATGAAGATAAATGCCTGTATGAGACATACCAGGACACCGAGGAACATGATTGGCAGGGGCGCAAGATATGGACCTGCCAGCATGAACAGGAGTCCAAGAAGAATCTCCTTGGATACCATGTTTCCGAAAAGTCGAATTGAAAGAGAAAGGATACGCCCGATATGGCTGAATATTTCAATGGGGAACATTATAGGCGCCATGGCTGGTATCGGCCCCATGAAATGCTTTATATACTTTACACCATGGAACCTGATGCCGAGGATGTGATAGCAGGCGATGGAAATTGCAGTGCAACCCAAAGTGACATTGAGGTTTGCGGTCGGCGACATGAACCCTGGTATAAGGCCAAGATAGTTGGCGATCAGGATGTACATGGCAAACGTGGCAATCATCGGATAGATGATGCGGGTCTTCTTTTTGTCATGTGTCTGCTCGTCAATAAACTCTTCCAGCCCGCCCACGAACATCTCCATGAGATTCTGCACACCTGTGGGAATCATCTTCATGTTGCTGGTGCCCAGCTTGGCAAGAACAAGACAGATAATCATCGCCAGATAGCTGTACTGCATGTGCGGTGCAAGTATCTGCGCCAGCGCCGATTCTCCCCCGTGCGCGGGCAGTCCAATGGCATCCAACAGAATAGACAAAAACAGTAATGGATGTTCCATGGCTATGTAGCCTCCTTAAAACGAACTCTGTAAATTACCATTGCCAGTGTCACGATATTGAAATTCACTACTGCCACTGACAACCCTATAAACAGGCCCACCGGCGAAAAAATACCAGGGAAATAGAGAAATGCAACAGTCACTGTCAGGGCGATTAGCCCCATTCGTACCGCCATTCCACCGTAGTAGGCCCCCATGTGCCTCCAGCGCATCATGCGCTTGCAGTCCTTGTCCAGCCCGGCGCAATTCAGGTTGGCGATAAGTGCGCCAAGCAGAACTCCGGCAGCCATCCTGGGAGTGGAAAAGGCACCCGCAGCCGCCACCATTAATACCATCAGTATCCAGTTTGCTGCGGTAAACACCTTGAGAAACGACAGGTCAAGGTCCCCCTTGAGAATCGATCTTATCATGCCTGTTTTTTTCTTCTCCTCCGGGTTGATCCTGCCCTCTCCCCTCATCTACCTCTGCCTCTTTTGTAAATCGCCTGGTGAGTATCAAAAAATTTTTTACGCCACCAGCCAGCCCGAACCCGAAACAGACAATGGTAAGCCACGGATAGGTCTTGCCCTCAAAGAAACGGGTATCAAGCCAGTAGCCTGCAAGCACACCTGCAAAGGTCGAGAAAACCACTGACAGGGCAATGGTCGAGGCTGTACTGAGACTCCTGAATGCGAGAGCAAATTCCTGTTTTATACTGCCCATTTTCCGCCTTCAGACACTCTCAAAGGTCGCCTTTGCATATTTTCGTGGGGCTTGCTGGCTTCTTCACTGACAAAGCCCTTTACACACACCCAAAAATGAAGCTTCATTCAGTGAATACAGTTGATAGCATATAATCATATATTATGCAAGAGTTTTGAATACTGATTCAGCCACTTTAAGGGTATCATCTATATCGTCCCAGGAATGGGCCGTGGAAACCATGGCAGCTTCAAACTGGGAAGGCGCAACATAAACCCCTTCCGCAAGCATTCCGCGGAAAAATCGCCCATACATATCGGTATCCGACTTCAGCGCCTGATCAAAATTTCTTACCAGCCCGGCCTGGCCGAAGAAACCTGTCAGCATGGAACCGATATTCTGGACAGTGCACTTTACTCCGCTCCTCTCCGCAATCTCCCGGTAACCCCTGGCCAGGGCTTCGCCCTTTGCCTCAAGATTTTCATAGGTTCCGGGACGCGAAAGCGCCTCAAGGGCGGCAAGGCCCGCCGCTGTCGCCAACGGATTCCCCGAGAGAGTCCCAGCCTGATAAACAGGTCCGGCCGGGGCGATCTGTTCCATTATATCCCTCCGGCCTCCGTATGCTCCCACCGGAAGGCCTCCTCCGATAATCTTGCCCATTGTGGTGAGATCGGGCATTACCCCGAAAAACTCCTGTGCTCCCCCAAGGGCAAGCCTGAAGCCGGTAATCACCTCGTCGAATATCAACACTATGCCATGATCACTGGTAAGCTTCCTGACACCTTCAAGATACCCGTCAACAGGCAGAATTACTCCCATGTTGGCAGGGACCGGCTCCATGATGACAGCGGCTATCTCCTCTCCCTGGCTTTCCACAATTTTCTTCAGGACATCCAGGTCATTGAACGGAACTGAAATCGTATTTGCCACAATCTCTTCGGGGATGCCAGGGCTGCCGGGTATGCCCAGGGTCGCAACCCCCGATCCTGCCTTCACCAGGAAGGAATCGGCGTGACCGTGATAGCATCCGTCAAACTTTACTATCTTCTTTCTGCCGGTAAATCCCCTGGCAAGCCTGATGGCGCTCATGGTGGCCTCGGTGCCGGAGTTCACCAGTCTTACAAGCTCCACCGACGGAACACATTCGCAAATACGCCGGGCAAGCTCCACCTCGCGCCAGGTAGGAATGCCGAAGCTTGTACCTGAATCAAGTGCCCCGGCTATGGCCGAATTTATGTCAGGATGACTGTGGCCCAGTATCATGGGCCCCCATGAACAGACATAATCTATATAGGCGTTGCCATCCACATCCTCAATGTAGCATCCCTGGCCACGCTCCACAAAAATCGGATCACACCCCACGGCCCTGCATGCCCGCACTGGACTGTTCACCCCTCCGGGAATTACCTCCACTGCCTCTTTGAAATACCTCTCAGAAATCTCACGATGCGGCATCAGCTTATCTTTCCTTCCTAAAAAATCTGTTTTGACTCAGTCCGAGCCTGATACGTCTATTTTTTGGCCTTTTCAAATTCAAACAAGGCGCACAAACCGTCTCTTGCCCACCTTGATGACTGCTCCATCACTTCCCAAAGATATCTCTTCACCTACAACCTTCACTCCATCCACGCTCACCGCACCCTGTTTAATCAGCCTTCTTGCCTCTGAAGCACTCTTAACCAGACCGGTTTCCTTCAGAAGCCTGGGCAGGAAAAGCGCGGCCCTGTCCATATCACCAGGAACCGCAAATTCAGGAATATCCTTGGGTACCTCGCCACGCCGGAACTGGGCATCAAACGCCTCCCTGGCCCTAACTGCTGCATCCTTGCCGTGAAAACGGGCAACCAGCTCCATGGCCAGTTTGACCTTTACCTCCCGGGGATGAATGCCGCCCTGCTCCATATCCTTCCTGAGAGCATCAATCTCTGCCATGTCCATGCTGCTCAGAAGTTCATAATAGCGGAACATCAGCTCATCGGAGACAGACATCAGCTTTCCGAACATGCTGCCCGGCTCATCGGTAATCCCAACATAGTTACCCAGGGATTTGCTCATCTTGTTAACGCCGTCAAGCCCCTCAAGAAGCGGCATGGTTATAACAGTCTGGGGAGTCTGCCCGTACTCCTTCTGCATGTGCCGCCCTACAAGGAGATTGAAGGTCTGGTCTGTCCCTCCCAGCTCCACATCCGCACATAGGGCCACTGAATCATAGCCCTGGATCAAGGGATAGATAAATTCATGAATTGCTATGGGTTTTTGGGAATGGAAGCGTTTTTTGAAGTCATCGCGTTCAAGCATGCGCGCTACGGTATGTTTTGCACAGAGACG
>JALVQQ010000146.1:5723-15534 GCA_027025395.1 Deltaproteobacteria bacterium
GTCCAGAATCTTGAAAATCTGCTCTTTGTAGGTTGCCGCATTTTCCTGGACCTGTTCGGGCGTAAGCGGCGGCCTGGTTTCGGATTTGCCGGTGGGGTCCCCTATAAGTCCTGTAAAATCACCTATCAGGAAAACCACCTGATGACCCAGCTGCTGAAAGTGCTTCATCTTCTGGATAAGAACGGTATGCCCGAGATGAAGGTCAGGGGCCGTTGGATCAAAACCTGCCTTGACCCGCAGGGGCCTGCCATCACGCACTGAAGCCTCCAGCTTGGACTCAAGCTCCTTGATATCTATAATATCAACCGTTCCCCGGCTGATAAGTTCCAGTTGTCTTGAAATATCCTTTTCCATTTGCAGAATCAAGCGTTTACTGGATTGACTGCCGGCAAACGCCCCCCTTCTCCCCTTTCAAGGACACGGAAACCGGCCCCCGGAACAAGCGGTTACTTGGCATACTCAACCGCCCTTGTCTCCCTGAGAACAATAATTTTAATCTGGCCTGGATAACTGAGCTCACTCTCTATCTTCTTGGCTATATCCCTGCACATCAGGCTTGCCTCGGCGTCACTTACCTTGTCGCTGCTTACTGCAATCCTTATCTCACGCCCTGCCTGTATCGCGTATGATTTCTGGACCCCCTTGAATGAGGTGGCTATGCGCTCAAGGTCCTCAAGACGCTTGACATAGGTCTCGAGCATCTCACGCCTTGCGCCCGGCCTTGCTCCTGAAAGGGCATCAGCCGCCTGCACCAGAACGGCCAGGACTGTTTCCGGCTTTATATCTTCATGGTGTGCGGCAATGGCATGAACTATCTCCCTGGACTCGCCATACTTCTTGGCGAGATCCGAACCGATAATGGCATGGGAACCCTCCACCTCGTGATCCACCGCCTTGCCAATGTCATGAAGCAGCCCTATGCGTTTTGCCTTCTTGACATCAAGCCCAAGCTCTGCAGCCATCACCCCGCAGAGAAAGGCCACTTCCAGCGAATGCTGCAGAACATTCTGGGAATAACTCGTGCGGAATTTGAGCTTGCCCAAAAGTTTTATCAGTTCAGGGTGAATTCCGTAAACTCCGACATCGAAGGTGGCCTGTTCGCCTGCCTCCCTTATGGAAACGTCTATTTCCTTTTCTACCTTTCTGACAACCTCTTCAATACGCGCCGGATGGATTCGGCCATCAAGGACCAGGCGTTCAAGCGCAATCCTGGCCACTTCCCGGCGAACAGGATTGAAACCGGAAAGCAGAACGGCTTCTGGGGTATCGTCAATAATGAGATCAATGCCCGTGGCGGCCTCTATGGCCCTGATATTCCTCCCCTCCCGGCCTATGATCCGCCCCTTCATCTCGTCGTTTGGCAGGGGCACCACGGACACGGTTCGTTCCGCAACATACTCGCCTGCGTACCTCGCAATTGCAAGCGAAAGTATCTCCTTGGCCTTCTTGTCTGCATGCTCCCTTGTCTCAGCCTCGATTTTGCGAAGCATGGTTGCGGCATCCTGCCTTACTTCTTCCTCAAAGCTCTTGAGCAGCTGCTCCCTTGCCTCACTCTCGGACATGCCGGATATTTTCTCAAGAAGGCTGCGTTGCTCAGCTATTATGGCGTCGACCTGCTTCTCCTTCTGGTCAAGTTTTGTTGCCCGGCGCTGGAGCCGCTTTTCCCTTTCAAGAACCTCAACCTCCTTCTGGTCAATAAGTTCCTTTTTCTTGTCAATCTTCTGCTCACGTTTCAGAAGACGCATCTCCTGACCGTGAAGCTCACTCTTGCGCTGGCCGATACTGTCTTCCGCCTCTTTTTTGAGACGCAGAGCCTCTTCCTGGGCGGCCACCCTGGCCTCCTTGAGTATCTGCCTGGCCTCGGCCTCGGCATCGCGCAACCGTGCCTCGACTTCGTTATGAAGCTCCTGGGAACTCTGTTTTTCTCTGCGGGAAAATATGACTGCGCTTATTGCAGCACCTGCGATCAGCGCAATAACTCCGACAACTATGATAGTGACATCCATAACGTGTGGCACTCTCCTTGATTAAGCAGCCACACCCCATCAGCCTACATACAAGGACAGCCCCAAACCGGGGGCAGCCCTTATAACACGGAAGTAACATGGCGAGAAGATGAAGAATATCCTGGCATACGTACTAACCCCTGGATACTGCTTCCCGAAGCAGCGCCGAAGGAGTCACAAACCAATCACCTGCCAGAAAATAGTAGAAAACAAACTGCCCTGATATCTGTTTCGCCATCCTGGATCTCGGAAACAGCAGCTTTTTCTACGGAACGCCGCAAATCATGCAGTGACGCCGTCTATATAAATAATTCCATCCTTGCTGAAATATGCGCCAGCCTTTGGAGCTGACCTGAAACAGAGCAGTCTCTGTCAATATTCTCACCGTGTGCCGGGAAGGCACTTTCCGCTTACTATATTCAAACCCAGACGGGGGTACAGCTAAAATCCCCACCATGCCGTGCCGGCAAGCGCTTATTGAACCTGAGAAACTCAGGTGGGTGTCAACTTCGTTTCCGCTGGACAGGGCTGTTTTCCCCGTCCCACTTTCACGAACAAAAAGACTCCCTTGTATGGGATGTTGGCTCAACAAACTGCCAGCCGGACACCAACAAGGCAGGGAACCTGGTTATCAATTTTCCGACATAACCGCCATTAACGTTTTTTTACGGGTTACATCAAATTTCATTGTGCAGACCGTACTCATTGGCCTGCTTAACACTGCTTTTAATAAAATTATATACTATTGTTCCAGGGTTGTCTATCTCTTACTCCTGGCGGAGGAAATGAATTTCAAACCGGGCTGCTTGCCTGTTCATTCCTCCAGAAGGGCATCAATACGATCCGCCATACGTCTGCTTGAATCCTTCAGTCCATTCCTGAGAAGAGCGTTATGCTTCCTCTCCCTGACATAATCCCTGCCCATGCGCAAAGCCGCGAGCACCATGAGTTTCTGGGGGTTCAAATCAGGGTGCTCACGTTCCGTTTCAGAAATAACCTCTTCCACATAACGCACCACCTCGGCTGCGTCATCCTCAGGATCGTCAGCACGCAGGTCATAGGTCCTGCCAAGAACATTAAGGGTGAGAGTAGCCGGCATCTAGTTATTGTGACTTATAGCTCCTCAGGAAGAAGCTCAGGCTGGACGGGCGGCGTATTATGAAAAGACTCGCCGCTGTCGGAATCGGTCTGCTCAAGTTCCTCTATGGTGTTTACCAGGGTACTGATGCGCTCCCTGACATTCCTGGTCATTTCCTCATACTCGGCAAGACGGGCGCCGAGGAGCTCGGCCTCCTCTGTCTTTTTCTTCAGGGCGCGGTTCAGCGCGACATTATCCTTTCTCAGTCTCTGGCAGTGCTGAACAAGTTTTTCGATCTTCTCTTCCAGTATTGAAAGTTCTCGGGTTTCCATATCTTACTCCCTGGTGAAAACTTCAATTTATTCAGGCAAAATTCATTTCTGACAGCCTTGAGCATTCAAACACAGATGCGAGCAGGGCGGAACCTGCTGTCCCTCTGCTATTTCCGCATCCTGAAGCAGGGAAAAGGCACCGATGCGCGCCCCGCCGCCTACAACCGTACTGCCTCTCAAAACCACATTGGGTTCTATAATCACGTCACCGGCAAGCGATACAGATTTTTCAACATATACGGTAGGGGCATTCAGAAAGGTGACACCCTGCTCCATCCAGTACCTTCGCAACCTGTCAAGCATAACCGCCTCTGCCAAGGAAAGTTGATACCGCGAATTGATCCCCATTACCTCCTCAACCCCTGCCAGGGGATAAGCATTAACCTTCATGCCCATGTCAACGGCAAACGCAACAATGTCAGTCAAGTAATACTCTCCCTGGGCATTGTCGGTATCTACTTTCTCAAGCGCGTCAAACAGAAATTCCGCGGACACCATGTAAGTTCCAGAGTTGATCTCCCGGATTTTTCTCTGCCGGGCATCGGCGTCCTTCTCCTCAACAATCCCGATAACGGATCCCCCTTCGGCATCCCGTAATATACGGCCATAACCTTCGGGATCGTCCAATACAGAACTGAGAACCGACAAGGTGTTGCCAGCCGAGGCGTGGGAGGCAATGAACCCGCCAATGGTTCGGAACCGTAAAAGGGGGGTATCCCCGCAAATAATCAGTATCTCTCCATGCCAGCCCTTAAATAAATCCCTGCAGCAATTGACGGCATGGCCCGTGCCGAGCTGTTCCTTTTGAAGAACAGTCTCCACGCGGACGCCGGTCTTCAGAGTGGCCAGATAGTCTGATACCTGTTCTGCACCATGACCGACCACTACCACAATCCTGCCAAGGCCCGACCTATCGAGAAGATCAATGACATGCCCAAGCAGAGGGATCCCGAGCAGGGGATGCAGTACCTTGGGGGTGGCTGATTTCATTCTTGTGCCCTTGCCAGCCGCAAGGACAACAGCCGCCAGATGCTTCACATTACACCATCAAACTGTTTGATGAAAAAACCGGGTAGAATTTGATCCGGTTTTACGACCCACGATTTTCGAACCGACTGAACAGCTCACAAAAGGATTTAGCCGCATGACGAGTGGTTGTCAACCTGGCACAAAAAAAGGGGCATGTTGAACATGCCCCTTTTTATACCCTGTTTGGCGGGCTGACCTAACCGTGGCCGGCCAGTTTCAACCTGTTTAATGCCCTGGCAAGTGCCGCCTGCGCGCGGGCGATATCAATATCCTCCCTGGCTGTGGCGGCCTCCTGAAGCCTCTTTTCAGCTCTTTCCTTTGCCCTGAGGGCCCTTTCCACATCAATGTCTTCAATCGGCTCAGCTGACTCTGCAAGAATGGTCATCCTGTTATTAGATACCTCACAGAATCCACCACTGAGAGCCAACCTGACTATTTTGCCATCCTTCTCGTAGTGCATCTCGCCAATCGCCATTGTGGCGAGCAAGGGGGCATGATTAGCCATGACACCGAAGACACCATCAGCACCAGGAGCAGTGGCGAGATCAACTTCCTCATTCACCACCTGCCGGCTGGGCGTGACAACTTCGAGCAATAATTTATTGGCCATAATCAGTTTCCTCTCAGCCTGAAATCAGGCTACAGCAGTTTCTATGAGTTCTTGGCCTTCTCAACAGCCTCTTCTATTGTGCCAACCATGTAGAATGCTGTTTCAGGAAGGTCATCATATTTTCCTTCGAGAATTTCCTTAAAGCCGCGGACGGTGTCCTCAACCTTGCAGTACTTTCCTGGCATGCCGGTAAAGGTCTCGGCAACGTGGAACGGCTGAGACAGGAACCTCTGACACTTACGCGCCCTCTGAACGGTAAGTTTGTCCTCGTCAGACAGTTCGTCCATGCCGAGGATGGCTATAATATCCTGGAGGTCCTTGTACTTCTGCAGGGTCTGCTGCAGGTTACGGGCCACGCTGTAATGCTCTTCCCCAAGGACGTTGGGATCGAGGATTCTGGATGTTGAGTCGAGCGGATCAACAGCAGGGTAAATACCAAGCTCGGCGATCTGACGGGAGAGAACAACAGTACCGTCAAGGTGAGCAAATGTCGTTGCCGGAGCCGGGTCTGTCAGGTCGTCGGCCGGGACGTAAACACACTCGACAGCTGTAATTGACCCCTTTGTGGTTGAGGTAATACGCTCCTGCAAGGCACCAAGGTCCGTAGCAAGAGTCGGCTGGTATCCAACAGCGGACGGGATACGGCCGAGGAGCGCGGACACCTCGGAGCCGGCCTGCGTAAACCTGAAGATGTTATCTATGAAGAAGAGCACATCCTGCCCCTGCTCATCACGGAAATACTCCGCTGCGGTAAGACCTGTGAGACCGATCCTTGCACGCGCTCCAGGCGGCTCGGTCATCTGTCCGTAAATGAGAGCAGCCTTGGGGAGAACGCCCGAATCCTTCATTTCGTGGTAGAGGTCGTTTCCTTCACGAGTACGCTCTCCTGCACCACAGAAAACAGATATACCGCCGTGCTGCATGGCGATGTTGTGGACCATCTCCATCATGATAACGGTCTTTCCACAACCAGCGCCGCCGAAGAGTCCCATTTTACCGCCACGGGGAAACGGTACCAGCAGATCAATAACCTTTATGCCTGTTTCCAGAACATTAACCGTGGTATCCTGCTCGATAAACTCGGGCGCCTTTCTGTGGATAGGCATTTTGTTGGTATCGTCAATGGGCCCGAGTCCGTCCACCGGCCAGCCAACAACATTCATGATGCGGCCAAGGGTGGGCTCACCCACCGGAATCTGGATAGGTGCGCCGGTATCCTTTGCCTCCATTCCGCGAACCAGACCGTCGGTTGTATCCATGGCTATGCAGCGTACCATGTTGTCACCGAGGTGCTGGGCGACCTCAATATACAGATTGTCTTCCTTGTCACTGATAGCAGGGTTGCTTACCAAGAGACCGTTCAATATTTTGGGCAGTTGACCCGGTTCAAATTCCACGTCAACAACGGGTCCGATAACCTGGGCGATTTTGCCTACGTTTGCCATTTGTCTTATACCTCCCCGGCACTTATGCCAGTTAAATTCAGTTAATTATTATCCTTTTAGCGCCTCTGCGCCACCAACGATATCCATCAGCTCGCCTGTAATGGCGGCCTGACGCGCCTTGTTGAACATAAGGGTCAGATCATTGATAATATCGTTGCAAGCATTGGTGGCGTTATCCATGGATGTCATTCTGGCCGCCATTTCACTTGCAACAGTCTCAAGCATGGCCGCCAATATCTGTACGTTGACAAACATGGGCATGAGCTGGTTCAGAATCTCTTCAGGCGCCGGTTCATAGATATATGTAGCCTTGGGCCCTTCCTCAGCCTCTGCCTCCTTGTCTCCCTGGGAGAGCCCCTCGGAAGTAATGGGCAGGATCGGCCGGAATGTCGGCTTCTGCACCGCGACATTTATAAAACGGCCATATACCAGCTTGACCTGGTCTATATCCTCGGCAAGAAACATGCGAATGAGCTCTGCCCCCACCTGCCTTGCGGTAAGCATCTGTACATCGCCCATGCAATCAATAGTCTCATGGACGATTTCGTAATCGGTATGCTTGAAATATGATGCCCCCTTTTTACCTATGCAGGCTATGACAGGCTCTCTACCAGCCTCCTTTTCTGCCTGAAGATACTTCTCTGAGGCGTTAATGATATTTGTGTTAAAGGCTCCACAAAGTCCCCTGTCGGAGGTAACCACAAGCAAAAGGCTTCTTTTCACCTCTCGTTGCGCCATCAGCGGGAAGGCGCTGGGATTGGCGCCGCCTGAAAGTTCGCCCATTACATTGGCGAACTTGTCGGCATAGGGACGAAATTCCTCCATGCGCTCCTGGGCGCCGCGAAGCTTGGCAGCAGCGACCATGTTCATGGCCTTTGTGATCTGCTGCGTCTTCTTGACGCCGACTATTTTGAGTTGAATATCTTTAAGAGAAGGCATTTGAATTCATTCCCCTTGTTTTAGAGGTTACGGCTGGCCTTGAAGTCCTTTTTGAACTCTTCTATGGCTGCCTTCATTTTCTGCTCAAGCGCATCACTGATCTCCTGTTTTTCCACAAGCTCAGTGAAGATGTCAGAATGCCTGGCTTCAACGAACTCATAAAGTTCCTTCTCGAAGTCTGCAAGACTGTCAACCGGAAGATCATCAAGGAGCCCCTTGGTACCGGCGAACAGAATGGTTACCTGTTTCTCCATGGGCAGCGGCTGATACTGCGGCTGCTTGAGAATTTCAACCAGCCTTTCACCCCTTCTCAGCTGTGCCTGAGTGGCGGCGTCAAGATCCGAACCGAACTGGGCGAATGCCGCAAGCTCCCTGTACTGCGCCAGATCTAACCGAAGTGTACCGGCAACCTGCTTCATTGCCTTGACCTGTGCTGCGCCACCAACGCGGGATACTGAAAGACCGACATTGATAGCAGGCCTTACACCGGCGAAAAAGAGTGATGGCTCAAGATAAACCTGACCGTCAGTAATGGAGATAACGTTTGTGGGAATATACGCGGAAACGTCACCCTGCTGGGTCTCGATGATTGGCAGGGCAGTGAGGCTTCCGGCGCCAAGCTCGTCATTCTGCTTTGAAGAACGCTCAAGCAGACGGGAGTGGTTGTAGAAGATGTCACCAGGGTATGCCTCGCGTCCTGGAGGACGCCTGAGCAGAAGTGAAAGCTCGCGGTAGGCAACGGCCTGTTTTGAAAGGTCATCATAGATGATCAGGGCGTGGCGTCCGCTGTCACGGAAGTACTCACCCATGGCCGTGCCGGAGAACGCTGAAAGGTACTGGATTGATGCGGGCTCGGAGGCCGATGATGCAACAACCGTGGTGTATTCCATTGCGCCTGCCTTCCTGAGCGCCTCGACAACCAGCGCCACGGTTGCCTGTTTCTGGCCCACCGCAACATAGATGCAGTAGACATCGGTATTCTTCTGGGCGATTATGGCGTCCACACCAATGGCCGTCTTGCCAATCTGGCGGTCGCCAATGATTAGCTCACGCTGTCCGCGTCCGACTGGCGTCATGGCGTCAATAGCCTTGAGGCCTGTGTAGCAGGGCTCGTGAACAGACTTCCTGTCGATAACGCCCGGGGCCTTTTCCTCGATCCTGCGGAACTCCTTTGCATCTATGGGGCCCTGACCGTCGATGGGATTTCCGAGACCGTCAACTACGCGGCCCAGCATGCACTCGCCAACGGGTACCTGGGCGATTTTGCCGGTCCTCTTTACCAGGTCACCTTCCTTGATCTCGGAACAGTCACCCATAACGGCAACACCGACATTGTCCTGCTCGATATTGAGAGCCAGCCCCATGATTCCGCCCGGGAACTCCAGAAGCTCCATGGCCATGCAGTTGCGGACTCCATAAACACGGGCAACATTATCACCAACAGACAGGACTGTACCTGTTTCAGCCAGGTCAACAGTTTTTTCAAAGTCCTGAATCCTCTTTTTTATGATGTCACTTATTTCTGATGCATTTATCTGTGCCATTATCCTTGCTCACCCCTCCCTATGGATTCTTTCAAGTCTGCAAGCTGACTCTTTATGCTTCCGTCCCAGACTACATCGCCGACATGGGCAACTACGCCGCCAATGATATCCGGGTCTTCTTCTGTAACCAAAATAACTTCTTTTCCTGTGGCCTTTGCCAGTGCTCCAGCAACCTGTTCCTTGAGGTCATCGGGAAGCGGCACGGCGGTACGTACGGTCGCCCGCACCCTGCCTGTTTCCTCATCCATCAGGGCCTCAAAGGAATCAGCTATCAGTTTCAGGTACTGAATCCTGTTCCGGTCAACCAGCAACCGGAGAAATTTGGCCAGTGAATCCTCAAAATTCGCCGCCTTCACGATCTCGTCCACCACTTCCCGCTTGAGCTCTGGCGGTACTACGGGACTTTCCAGGGCGGCCTCCACGTCCGGGCTCTCCTGCAGGAGGGAATTAATTCCTTTCAATGCCTCGGCAAATGAATCCAGCTTTCCCTCTTCCTTTGCTACTGCGAAGAGCGCTTTTGCATACCTTCTGGCTAATACTGTGCTAATCAATTTTTCTGCACCACCCTTTCAAGGTATTCGCTGATGAGCTTGTGATGATCCTGCTCAGTCAGATTCTTCCTGATGAGTTCTTCCGCTGCAGCAATTGCGGAATCAGCCATCTCTTTCTGAAGCGCAACCTTGGCCTTTGCAAGTTCCTGCAGCACATAGAACTCGGCCTGTGCCTTGATACGCTCCGCTGCTTCGTGGGCCTGGGCAATAATCTTTTCCTTCTCGGACTGACCCTGCTCCACGAAGGTGGTCAAAATTCTCTTTGCCTCTTCATCGA